>JBJKPT010000058.1:0-6392 GCA_046706045.1 Desulfobacterales bacterium | reverse complement strand
GGTCAAGAGAATCCGGGTGCAGCCCTGCAGACGATTTCGGTTTGCAGGGTTTTTTATTTTGCTCCGCCCCGGAAGGGCACGCCATCCATGGGATGGGCGCGGGTGGCGAGGCGCCCACGCCGGCAGGCGTTCAGGAGAGGCCATGACACGACACCGGGATTCAATCCAAGGGATCCCCGGCGGCGCTCCAGCGCCCGGGCGGATCGCGCTGTGGCTGGCATTGTTGTCGATCGCCCTGGTTCTGACGGTCCTGATCTCGGCGGCGGCCGGCTACATCCGCATCCCCGTCCTCGACGTCATGCGGGTGATCGGCGCCCGGCTGTTTGACCGTCCCGAGTGGCTTGATCACATGAACGCCCTCTTTCCCGTCGTGATCATGGACATTCGCCTGCCGCGGATCATTGCCGCCGCGGTGGTGGGCGGCGGGCTCGCCGTCTCCGGCACGGTGTTTCAGGGAATCCTCTTAAATCCCCTGGCGGATCCCTACACCCTGGGGGTCTCCGCGGGTGCCGCCTTCGGGGCCGCCACCGCCCTTTTTCTCGGGCTCACCGTCTTTGGCGTCTTCACCGTGCCCCTGGCCGCCTTTGCCGGGGCCTCGGTCACGCTCGTCGTCGTGATGTATCTGTCCATGTCCGCCGGCGGGGTGTCATCGACCAACCTGATCCTTTCGGGGATCATCGTGGCGGCGATTCTTTCGGCCGGGATCGGCTTCATCAAATACCTCGCCGACGAACAGGTGGCCGTCATCATCTTCTGGCTGATGGGAAGCTTTGCCGGGAAGACCTGGCCGGAGGTGGGCATGGTCACCGGAGCGCTTTTTTTCGGATCGGTTGTGTTCCTGTACGGTGCCCGGGACTTGAACCTCATCTGCCTCGGGCCCCGGGCCGCGGCATCTTTGGGGGTGGACACCCGAAAGACCACGATCGTTTTGTTGACCGGGGCGAGCCTGGTGGCCGCGGTCTGCGTGTCGATTTCCGGCATCATCGGCTTTGTGGGCCTCCTGGTTCCCCATATCGTCCGGATGATCACCGGCCCGGATCACCGGTTGCTGCTTCCCGCCTCCTTGCTGGCCGGGGCGATTCTCCTGGCCGGCGCCGACACCCTGACCCGGGCCGTGCTGCCCGGCAACATCCCCATCGGCGTCATCACGGCCCTGATCGGGGGACCGTTTTTTTGTTACGTCTTCCGCAACCGGCAACGGGCCGGAAGCGGATTTTAACCGGGGTTTTCACCACCCCGGGTGCGTTTTTTTGCCTTCCGGAATCGGCATGACGATGGAAGACCTCTTTCAGATCGAAAACATGGCCTTTTCCTTTGGTGAAAAGCCGGTCTTCCGGGATGTCTCCCTCACCATCGCTCCGGGCCGGTTTTACGGCCTGATCGGCCCGAACGGCAGCGGGAAGAGCACCCTGATCGATTTGCTTTCCGGCCTTCGGCGCCCGGTTGCCGGCACGGTCCGCTACCTGGGCCGCTCCGTTTCCCGGTACCGACGCCGGGCCCTGGCCCGCGAACTCGCCCTGATGCCACAGCACTACGAGATCCGCTTTCCCTTCTCGGTCCGGGAGGTGGTGGCCATGGGCCGCTATCCGCACATCAAGCGATTTGCCCGTCCGACCCGGGAGGACATCGTCCAAAGCGATTGGGTCATGGAAAAGACCGGGATCGCCAGCCTGGCCGACCGGCCGGTCACCGGCTTGAGCGGCGGGGAGCGCCAGCGGGTCGTTCTCGCCCGGGCCCTCGCCCAGGATACGCCGGTGCTGCTTCTGGACGAAGCCACGGCAAATCTGGACATCAACCACGCGGTGCACCTCCTCGGCGTGGTCAAAAACGACGTGCGGTGCCGGCAAAAAACCGTGGTCGCGGTGCTGCAGGACTTGAACCTCGCGGCCATGTTCTGCGACGCGTTGATCGTCCTCAAGGACGGGTGCCTCTTCGGCCAGGGGGATCTCGCCGAGATGTTGACCCCGGCGCTCCTCCAGCGCGTGTTCGGAATCGACGCCAAGGTTTATTTCGAGCCGTTCAACCAATCCCACCAGGCGGTATTTCGAAAGGAAACCACGCCCTGAAGGGCTCTTTGCCGAATCGTCGCCGCCGCGGTGTCGGTGCGGCCGATCACGGGCGGATGGCGTGGGCGCGCACACCGGTTCGCCTCCAGGGGAGCCCCTTTGCCGGACGACCGTCACCGCTTCGAAACCATTGCCTGGAGGCGGCAACTTGCAATTTCGGCCGGATCTTTTTAATGTCGACCGAACCCGCCCTTCATGTTGACCCGTCACACCGAGGAGTCCGGTCATGACCATTGCCAAAAAAATCGAAGAAACCATCCGCCGTTCGTCATGGGTCCGGAAGATGTTCGAAGATGGGGCCCGGCTGAAGGCCCGCCATGGCGCGGAAAACGTTTTTGACTTCAGCCTCGGAAACCCCAACCTCCCGCCCCCGGAGCGATTTACCGAAGTGCTCCGGGAGACGGCGACCAACTGCGGTCCGGGGGACCACTGCTACATGCCGAACACCGGCTATCCCCAGGTCTGCCAGGCCGTCGCGGAATACCTCAGCCTGGAGCAAGGGGTTGCGGTCACCGAAAGCGACGTCGTCATGACCTCCGGGGCGGCCGGGGCCTTGAACGTGATATTGAAGGCGATCCTTGATCCGGGCGACGAGGTGGTGGCACCGGCACCCTGTTTCGTGGAATACGGTTTTTACGTGGATAACCACGGCGGGGTTCTGCGGACCGTGGAGACCAGGCCGGACTTCACCCTGGATCTCGGCACCTTGTCAGCGGACCTGACCCCCAAGACCAAGGCCGTACTCATCAACTCGCCCAACAACCCCAGCGGTCAGATCTACGATGCCGAAAGCCTTTGCGCCTTGGGCCGTCTGTTGATGCAAAAAAGCGAAGCCTTCGGCCGCACGATCTACCTTCTTTCCGATGAACCTTACCGGAAGATCGTCTACGACGGTGCCACCGTGCCGGGGATCTTCCCGATTTACCCGGAAAGCATCATCGCGAGCTCCTATTCCAAGGACATCGGAATCCCGGGCGAGCGGATCGGCTATCTTGCGGTGAACCCCGCGGCCCGCTACCGCGAAGCGCTTCTTGAGGCCGTCGCCATCACCAACCGAATCCTGGGGTTCGTCAACGCCCCGGCCCTGATGCAGCGCGTGGTTGCCTGCCTGCAGGGCGAGCATGTCGATATCGGGGAGTACGCCCGCAAGCGGGATCTCCTCTGCGAGGGGCTCGCCGCGGCCGGCTACGAATTCATCCGGCCCCGCGGCGCGTTTTATCTTTTCCCCAAATCCCCGATTCCCGACGACATCGAATTCATCCAGGGCCTCAAAGAAGAGCTGATCCTCGCCGTGCCCGGCACCGGTTTCAAACGGCCCGGTCACTTCCGTCTCGCTTACTGTGTCGCCGATGCCGCCATCACCAACGCCATGCCGGGATTCAAACGGGCGATGGACCGGTTTCGGATGCGCTGAATCCGCCATGGGGCCGCGCCTGCGGCCTTTATACCCAACATTTCGTAAGGGAAAGGACTGGTCATGAAGGTTTTGAAGATCGATCATCTGGGCATCGCCGTAAACAGCATCGCGGAGGGCAAGAATTTCTGGAGCGATATTCTCGGCCTGTCCTTTGAGGGCTCGGAGACCGTGGCCGAACAAAAGGTCATCACGGCATTTTTCCCGGTGGGGGAAAGCGAGGTGGAACTTCTGGAATCGAGCGCTCCGGATGGGCCCGTCGCCAAGTATATCGAAAAAAAAGGCCCGGGGCTCCAGCACGTGGCCTTTCGGGTGGAAGACATCGACGCGGCCCTTGCCGAACTCAAGGCCAAGGGGGTGCGGTTGATCGACGAAACCCCGAGAACCGGTGCCGGCGGCGCCCGGATCGCTTTCCTGCACCCCAAGGCCACCAACGGTGTCCTGGTCGAGCTCTGCCAGCGGTAATCCCCCGAGCGTGGGGCGAAACCCGGGGAAAAGAGGACGCTGCGGATGAATCCAGAATCCACCGATCCGCCAAAAGTTCTGGTCATCGACGATGAACCGCTCAGCCGGAAAACCATCGTTTCCTGCCTTGAAGACCGAGGCTTTTTCGTGATTCCGGCAGAAAACGGAAACGTCGGGCTTGAGCGGGTGCATTCCCAGATGCCCGATGTCATTTTTCTGGATCTGCGGATACCGGAAATGAACGGCGTCGAATTTCTGGAACGATTGTTGCTGGAAGCTCCGGCCGTTCCGGTGATCGTGGTTTCCGGTGCCGAACGCCTTCAGGACGCCATCGAAGCGATGCGCCACGGGGCACAGGATTTCATCGCCCGGCCGATCCCGGACATGGCCCTGTTGGAGCACGCGGTGCGAAGGGCGCTCGAGCGTTCCCGGCTGTTGGCGGAAAATCAGCGCACCCGCGAGCACCTCGAATCGGAAATCGAGAGGCGAACCGCCGATCTGCTCGCCCGCACCCGCGAGCTGGAGAATTCCAACGATCGTCTGCTTGAGGAAATTACCCAGCTCAAAAGCGTCGAAGCCGCCCTCAAGCAGCGAGAGAAAGAATTTCGGGAATTGACCGACCGATTGCCCCAGATCGTCTTTGAGACGGATGCCGAGGGGCGCTTGTCGTTTATCAACCGTTACGGAGCCGAATTGGTCGGCAGCCGTCTCGGCAAGGCCGGTGTCGGCCGGTTCGTGACAGCGCTTTTCAGCGACAACGAAAAGGTGCGGGTGCAGGCGGAAATGGCCCGCCTCATGGCCGGCGGCACCCCGGGCAGTTTTGAATCCACCCTGCAACATCGGGATGAAACGACATTCCCGGTGGCCGTGTACGCAAGCCCCGTGTTGAAGTCGGGGGATGCGGCTGGGGTGCGCGGCATCATTTGCGACATCACCGAGATCCGCAGCGCCGAGGAAGTCCTTCGGGCGAGCGAAGCCAAGTTGCGCCAGGAAAACCTCCAGCTGAAGTACTCCCTGCGGGCTGCCGGACGGTTCGGCCGGATCATCGGGCGCAGCCCGGCCATGGAAGCGGTCTACGATCTCGTCTTGAAGGCGGCCGCTTCCAACACGAACGTCATCATTACCGGCGAGTCCGGGACCGGAAAAGAACTGGTGGCCCGGACCATTCATGCCCTGAGCGACCGGCGGGAAGGAAAGTTCATCACGGCCAACTGCGGTGCAATTCCGGGAAATCTTCTGGAAAGTGAATTTTTCGGCTATCGCAAGGGCGCATTTGCCGGTGCCGCCAAAGACACATCGGGCTATCTTTGCCTGGCCGACCGCGGGACCCTCTTTCTCGATGAAATCGGGGAAATTCCGCCGAGCCTTCAAGTGAAGCTTCTGCGGGTCATTGAAGGCGGCGGCTTTTCGCCCGTCGGCAGCAGCCGGTTGTTGACCCCCGACGTGCGGATCATCGCCGCCACCAACCGGGATCTTTCCGAAGAAATCCGGAAAGGAAACCTTCGGGAGGATTTTTACTATCGAATTCACATCATTTCCATCTGCCTGCCTCCCCTTCGACAGCGCCGGGAAGACATCCCGGCGCTGATCCAGCACTTCCTCAACGAATTCAGTGACGGGAAAACAGTGCCGGAAATGCCCGAATCCGTTGTTCAGACCATGACCCGGCAGGAATGGCCGGGAAATGTGCGGGAGCTGCAAAACGCCGTGCATCGGTTTCTCGCCTTGAACGTCGTGGAGCCGTCGAATCCGGTCGTCCCGGGGCAACCGCCTTCCCCATTGGTCCAGATCCTGCCGTCGCCCTCAGGAACCCTTCCGGAGGTCATGGCCCAATTCGAGCGGCGGTACATTGAGACTTTGTTGAACGCACACCATTGCCACCGTTCCAAGGTTGCCCGGATTCTTGGTATCGATCGGAGGACGCTTTTTCGAAAAATCAAGGATCATGGGCTTTGATTGACATTTTTTGGGGCAAATATATCTCAATTTCTGTTATAACCGCAAATTAAGATAGTTATCGCCAATATCGAATAACTTTGGGACTATTTTATCCCATATGTGAACGATATTCACCATTCCAATTTAAATCATCTATTGGTCCTGCATCACCAGTTTCAGGTCTTTACATTTCTTGAATTATGTGGCACAACCGTGACACCGACTTGGCCCGACCCGTAATGGCCGGCCGGTTTGCGGATCCGTTCAACCCAAGTCCGAAAGGAGGTGGTGTTCACGCGATTCCGTAACGCCCATCCCAAGCGTTTCTCGTACCTCTGAAAAAATTGCATGCGCTCAACGGACGAATTTATTCCGGGGAACGTCAAAACGGTTTTGGAAGGGCATCGGCGGCTCACCGCAAGGGCTGCTGCAATTCGTTAAACGAACCCAAATACTATTGAGGGAGGATGACATGGCAGAAGGAACAGCGAAAGGCAATCCCGCGGTGG
>JBJKPT010000057.1:0-9953 GCA_046706045.1 Desulfobacterales bacterium | reverse complement strand
TGAAGTCGATGCATGGGAAACCCGCCAGCACGCCTCGCTCGGCGGCTTCGATGATGCCTTTTTCCACGGCCGGAATATAGGTTTTGGGAATCACGCCACCGACGATCGCGTCGACGAACTCGAATCCTTCACCCCGGGGTTTGGGCTCGATCTGAACCCAGCAATCGCCGAACTGACCATGCCCGCCGGTCTGCTTCTTGTGCCGGCCTTGAACCCGGACCTTTTTCTTGAACGTCTCCCGGTAGGGAATCTTCGGCCGGTTGAGAACCACTTCGACGTTGAACTTGCGTTTGATCTTCTCGATGATGGTTTCGATGTGAACCTGCCCCAGGCCCGAGAGCACGATTTCCTTGGTTTCGCTGCGCCGCTCCAGTTTGAGCGCCGGGTCTTCTTCGAGCACCTTGTTCAGCGACTGGAAGACCTTGTCCTCCTCGCCCTTGGATTTGGGCGAAAGGGCGAACCCGATGACCGTCGGCAAGGGGTCCGGGAATTGGAACGTCACTTTTCGGGAATCCGCGCAGATCGAATCCCCCGTCGTGGTCTCTTTCAGTTTCGCCATGGCCACGATGCTGCCCGGCCCGGCGCCGGGGACGGTCTTTTGTTCCTTGCCGGCAATGGACAACAGCTGGCTGAAGCGTTCCTTGGCCGACTTGGTGACGTTATAAAACACCCCGTCCCCCCCAAGGGAACCGGAGACGACGCGGATGATCGACAGGCGCCCGGCATAGGGATCGGCGATGGTCTTGAAAACGAATCCCGCAAAGGGGGCGTCGGCATCGGGGGCGATGGAAACCGTTTCCCCGGCGCTGCCGGTGGCCGTCCAGGCGCCCCGATCGGCGGGCTCCGGCATGCATTCGGCGATGAATTTGCAGAAGAGGTCGACGCCGATGTTTTTCACTGCCGAACCGCAGAGCACCGGGGAAAAGATTCGGGAGACGGTGCCTTTTCGAAGCGCCGCGTGAATCTCTTCATCGGTGAGCGAGTGGCCTTCCAGATAGCGTTCGAGAAGCTCGTCATCGGCTTCGGCGATGTTTTCGATCAGGGCCTCGCGCTCGCTTGAAACCTCCTCTTGCATCTCGGCGGGAATATCGGCTGCGGTGGCCTTTCCGTTTTCATCGTAGGTGAAGGCCTTGCCGGAAACCAAATCCACCACGCCGCAAAACCCGGATTCCTTTCCGATGGGAAGCTGCAAGAGGATCGGCTTGGGTGCGAAGATCTCGACGGCGTCCTTCAGGGCGCGGCGAAAATCCGAACGGTCGCGATCCAGTCGATTGATGAAGATCGCGCAGGGCATTTCGAATGCGGTGGCAAAATCCCATGCCATTTCGGTCTGGACCTTGATCCCGTCCACGGCATCGATGACGGCGATGACCCCGTCGGCGGCGCGCATACAGAATTTCGTATCCGTAAAAAAATTGATATCGCCCGGGGTGTCCATCAGACTGATGACGTGTTTTTTCCACGCAAATGAATGAAAGCCGGTGCTGATGCTGGAACGGCGCTTCAACTCCTCCGGCTCAAAATCCATGACCGTGTTGCCCTCTTCCACTCGGCCCAGGCGGGTGGTCACGCCCGCGTTGTGGAGCATCGCTTCCGCCAGGGAGGTTTTTCCTCCGCCGGCGTGGCCGACGAGGGCGATGTTTCTCAAGGTCTCATTCATTTAGACTCCTCTCTCCGTCAAAAATGGCATATTGGCATGGTTTCGGGGATGGATTCCGTAAAGCGAGGATTTAACCGAGAACCGTCGCATAAATCAAGTTCAAATCGCCGGAAACGTCACTGGCCGGAAGGTTCGGGGGCCTTGAGGTGGATCAAGTATTCGCGGTTTCCCTTGGGACCGAGGATGGGGGAGGGGATCACCGGGCCGACGCCGAGGCCAAGCCCGGAAAACACGCACGAAAGGGTTTCGATCACTTCCCGGTGCAAGGCCGGGCTGCGCACCACGCCGCCTTTGCCCACCTTGCCCTTTCCGACCTCGAATTGGGGTTTGATCAGCGCGATGATGTCCCCGCCGGATTTCACGAATCGCAACACGGCCGGAACCACGGTGGCAAGGGAAATAAACGAGGTGTCGATGGTGACCAGATCCACGCCCGAGGGGAGGGTGTCCGGGGAGAGATGCCGGACGTTGGTGCGCTCGATGGCGGTGACCCTCGGGTCCTGACGCAGTCGCCAGGCCAATTGACCGTAACCGACGTCCACCGCGTAGACATGGGCCGCGCCGTTTTGAAGCAGGCAATCGGTGAACCCACCGGTCGAAGCCCCCACGTCAAGACAGATACGGTTCTTTACGGCAATGGGCCAGGCGCTCAGGGCCGCTTCCAGCTTCAGGCCGCCCCGGCTGACGTAGGGCATCGGCTCCCCGCGCAACACGATCCCGGCCGTTTCCGTCACGGCGGCACCGGGTTTATCCACGGGGACCCCGTCCACCAGGATGTTTCCGGCCATGATCAGGGCCTGGGCCCGCTGGCGCGATTCCGCCAGATGGCGCTGAACGAGGACCTGATCGAGACGGGTTTTCCCCTCTTTCATGGCGGCGTCCGGAAGGTTGTCAAGGGGTGGCCACGAGTTCCCGCACGCATTGTTCCACGCCGCGGGCATCGATGCCGTAATTGGAGCGCAAGAGATCCTGGGGGCCGTGTTCGATGAAATGATCCGGCAAACCGATCCGCCGGAGGCAAAATCCCGTGAGTCCGCCGTCGATCAGGCATTCGCAGACCGCACTGCCGAACCCGCCCTGGAGCACGTTTTCCTCGATGGTCACGATGCGCGGGATGCGTTTGGCCAGCCCGCGGATCAATTCGCCGTCCAGGGGCTTTGCAAACCGGCAGTTGACCACGGTGGCCTTGATTCCCGAGCCGGACAGGCGCTCTCGGGCGATCATGGCCTCGCCCACACTCCGACCGATGGCGAGAATCAGCACATCGCCGCCTTCGGTCAAGACCTCGGCCTTGCCGATGGGCACCGGCGTGGGCTTGGCGTCCAGGGCAACCCCCATGGCCGGGCCACGGGGGTAGCGAAGGGCGATGGGGCCGTCATGGCCGATGGCCGTCACGAGCATCCGTCTCAGTTCGTTTTCATCCTTCGGGGCCATGACCACCATGTTCGGCAGGGTCCGCAGAAACGAGAGGTCGAAAAGCCCGTGATGAGTCGGACCGTCTTCGCCCACGATGCCGCCCCGGTCAACGGCAAAAACGACCGGCAGCCGCTCGATGCAGACATCGTGAATGATCTGATCGTATCCGCGCTGCAAAAACGTGCTGTAAATGGCGACGACCGGTTTGAGCCCCTCGGTGGCAATGCCGGCGGCAAACGTCACCCCGTGCTGTTCGGCGATGCCCACGTCGAAAAACCGGTCCGGAAATTGTTCGGCGAACTGCACCAGGCCGGTGCCTTCGGGCATGGCGGCCGTGACGGCGACGATCCGCGGATCCGCCGCGGCCAGTTCGATCATCGTATCGCCGAACACCTTGGTATAGGTCGGTATCGGGTTTTTTTTGTCAAGGCAGGCCCCGGTTTCCACATCGAACGCCCCGCATCCGTGGAAGTGGATCGGATTGGCCTCGGCCGGCCCGTAGCCCTTGCCCTTGGTCGTGGTGACGTGCAGGAGCACCGCCTCGTTCATGTGTTTGATGTTTTCGAGGATATCGATCAGATGCCCGAGTCGGTGACCGTTGATGGGACCGAAGTATTCGAAATTGAAGGCTTCAAAAAGCATCCCCGGGGTCACGAAGGCCTTGAAGGATTCCTCGCTGCGTTTGGCCAGCTGATAGACATCATCGCCAATCCGCGGCAGGGATTTTAAAAAGACGCCGAACTCCTTGCGCCATTCCTGGAGCCGTTTGGCCGAAAACGTGCGGCTGAGAAAGGAGGACAGGGCCCCGACGTTTTTGGCAATGGACATGTCGTTGTCGTTTAAGATGACGATCAGGTCCTTGTCTTTAAGGATGTCGCCCGCCTGGTTGAGCCCCTCGTAGGCCAACCCCGCGGTCATGGATCCGTCGCCGATCACGGCGATGACCTTGGCGTGTTCCTTTTTTATTCGTTTGGCACAGGCAATGCCCAGGCTGGCCGAAATCGACGTGCTGCTGTGGCCGGTGGTAAACGCATCGTAGACGCTTTCGCTGATCCGGGTAAACCCCGAGATGCCCTCGTACTGGCGAAGGGTGTGAAACCGCTCGCGGCGACCGGTCAAGAGCTTGTGGGCGTAGGCCTGGTGGCCCACGTCCCAAATCACCTTGTCCTTGGGGATATCGAAGACGTAGTGAATGGCGATGGCCAGTTCCACGGCCCCGAGGCTGGAGGCCAGGTGCCCGCCGGTCCGGGATACCACGTCGACGATGGTCTCGCGGATTTCTTCGGCCAGGGCGGGCAGCTGGTTGCGGGTCAGCCGTTTCAGGTCCGCAGGGGAGTCGATGGAGTCCAGAAGAGGCATAAGGCTATCGTTTCCGATCGATGATGTAGCGGGCCAAGGCCCGCAACGGCTCGGCCCTGTCGTCAAAACCCGAAAGGGCGTTCAGGGCATCCGCCACGAGATCTTCGGCAAAGGCGCGGGAGGCATCGAGACCCAGAAGGTTGGGGTAGGTGTTTTTTTCCCTGACGCTGTCCGTCCCGGCGGCCTTTCCCATCACGGCCGGGTCGCCGACCACGTTGAGAACATCGTCCACGACCTGAAAGGCCAGGCCGATTCGCAGGGCGTAGGTGGAAAGGGCGGAGAGCCTGGATTCATCGGCGCCTCCAAGAAGGGCTCCGATCCGGACCGCCGCTTCGATCAGGGCTCCGGTCTTCAGGGCGTGCATGGCCTTGAGCGCATCCCGGTCAAGGCGGGTTTTTTCCGCCGCGATATCGCGCATCTGGCCTTCGATCATCCCCCGGCAGCCTGCGGCAGCGGAAAGCGTCCGGATTGCCGAAAGCAGCACCGGTGCCCCGGCATGGGAGCCGAGGGCCGGATCGCTCAGCACCTCAAAAGCCAGGGTGAGCAGGGCATCCCCGGCCAGGATCGCCGTGGCCTCGTCAAAAGCCACATGGCAGGTCGGTTTGCCCCGGCGCATGACGTCGTCGTCCATGGCCGGCAGATCGTCGTGGATCAGGGAATACGTGTGAACGAGTTCCAGGGCGCAGGCGGCCCGGAGCACGGCCGGGGTCCGTTCGCCCACGGCTTCGGCCGCGGCCAGGCACAACACCGGACGCAGCCGCTTGCCGCCGGCATCCAGCGAATGGCCCATGGCATCCCGGAGGCGGCCGGGCAAGGATTCGGAAACCAAAAGGGCGCTCAGTTCCCCGTTGATCTCCCGGCGCCGAATGTTGAGATAGGCATTCAGGTCGAATGGGATGGCACGATCATTCATCGCTGCCCTCAAACGGCGTTTCGCGCACCTCACCGCCGGCATCGGTCATCAACACCGTGATTTTTTGTTCGGTTTCATCGAGTTTTTCCGAACAAAAACGGATCAGTTTCATGCCTTGCTCGAATTTTTTCATGGATTCGTCCAGGGGCAGGTCGCCGTCTTCGAGTTCCCGGACGATTTCCTCGACCGCTTTCAAGGCACTTTCAAAGGATTGTTTTGCCATGGGTGGTTGTCCTGTCGTGTGTCTCGCCGAAAACGCGTCCGATAACATCATGCGCGGTTGTCAGCCGTCTGTTTCCGGCGGCATGCGGATCCCGAGGACCCGGGCATCGATCGTGCCGGCTTCCATCAGGATCTCCAGGTCCCGGCCCGGCGCCACATCCCCGGCCCGGCGCAGAATCCGATGGTCGTCGGCCGTCCGCGTGATGCTGTAGCCGCGTCTCAGTACGGCCATGGGGTCCAGGGCCGCAAGACGAAGGCCGGCGGCATCGATGCGCGACCGTTGCTTTATTATAATATTATTTTTTGAGTTAAGTAGCTTAATCGTCAATTCATCAAGCTTCACATGATAATTTTCCACCCGGCGTTGCGGCCTGCGCAACTGGAGACGCTCGTGGCTCCATCCGATCTGGCGACGCAGATCCTCAAGCCGCCGCCTCGTGGCACGGGTCATGCGAAGAGCGGCTTCGTCGAGGCGCAGCCGTTTTTCTGCAAGGGCTTTTCGCGGATCCCGGAGCCGTTTTCGAAGGCGCTCGAGGTCCTTTCGGCAGCGGGTTGCCATGGACCGCATCCGGCTCGTGAGCGCGGTTTCCAGATCCCGCAAATGTTGCTTCAGGTCCGCATACACCGGAACGGCCATTTCCGCGGCGGCCGACGGGGTGGGAGCACGCAGATCCGCGACAAAATCGGCAATGGTAAAATCCGTCTCATGCCCCACCGCGGAAATCACCGGGATTCGGCAGGCGTGGATGGCCCGGGCCACGATTTCCGAGTTGAACGGCGCCAGGTCTTCCAGGGAACCCCCGCCCCGGCAAACGATGACAAGATCCGTATCCTCCCGGCGGTCGAGAAGCGCCAGGGCCTCGGCGATTTCCCGTTCGGCACCCTCTCCCTGCACCTTAACCGGCACGAGTCGCAGGTGAACCCGTGGAAAGCGGCGTGTCATGACGCGGATCACGTCGTGAATGACGGCGCCCGTCGGCGAGGTGATCACCCCGATCCGCCGTGGCAAAAGCGGCAGTGGTCGTTTGGCGCCCTCGTCGAAAAGCCCCTCGGCGGCCAGCCGATTCTTGAGCTGTTCGAAAGCGATCTGCAGGGCCCCGACCCCTTCGGGTTCGATGAATTCGAAAATGACCTGATAGGTCCCGCGGGGAGGATAGACCCCGATTCGGCCGAGCCCCACCACGGTGATCCCGTTTTCCAGGACGAATTTCAACCGCTGGACCTGACCGCGGAACATGACCGCCGCGATCTGTGCATCGACGTCTTTCAGGGTGAAATAGACGTGTCCGGAGGCCGGGATGTGCAGATTGGAAATTTCACCGATCACCCAGACGAACGGAAATTCGCTCTCCAGCAAATGCCGGATCCGCTGGGTCAGTTCGGTAACGGTCAAAATCGGGCGATCTTGCAAAGAGTGCTCTCGACACCAGGAAGCGGTTTTCATTTTCAGGCGACCGAACGCTCGGTTTGCCTGGCCGACGGTTTCGGCTATCACATCCGGCCGTTGGGTTCAACCGGTTGTCATGGGCCGCCGGCGTTTTGGGTTCCGCGCTCGGCCGACGGTTCGGCAAAAAATGCCTCGGGCCGCCATGACGGTCCCGGACCGGCCCCGGGGTGACGGGTGCGGTTGGGTGCTTTCGACCATTAACGTCCGATAAGATATATTATGTAAACTTGTATTCAGAGACCGGCATTTTCCAGAAAACGGCATTCCCCTTTCCGGCGTTCTTTCGCCGGACCGGGCGATCTGCAGACGGACGTCCGGAATTTCGTAAATTCCGGAACCGGAAACGGCTCCGTCAATCATCGTGAATACGGTTTTAACCGCTTTTGCGATCGCCCCCCAGCACGTCGCGAACGGCCGGGAGCAGAAACATATCCGCGTGGGGAAATTGACTCAAGCACTCGGCAAGCATGTCGATTTTCCGATAGACCGTTGCGTGCTTGTCCATCAGGAACACCGATTTCCCGTGCACCTTGCACAACCCGCTTGCGACATGGATGCCGGTGTTCCGGAAATTTTGTTCCGATACGTCAATGCCGAGCCGCTCGGCGACGTGCTTGAGTTCTTCGTAGAGTTCCTGGGGCTTCATCGAAATCTCAAATCCCTTTGCCGGTGGTCCGCGACGGCCAATTTCTCTTGAATAACCGAGCCCGTGTGTTATGTTTAGTCAACATTGTGGATAACATCAACGGTCATTTTCAGGAGGTTTTTCCCATGCCATCGGTTCCGTATCAAAGCACGCAAGTCAATGTGCAGGTCAACACCTTCATCCGCAGCGTTTACAATTGGATGGCCGTCGGCCTGGCGCTGACCGGCGCCATTGCCTGGGGTGTGGCCAACAGCCCGGACATGGTGCGCCTCTTGTTCGGCAATCAGATCCTGTTTTTCGGGTTGGTCATCATCGAACTCGGGCTGGTGTTTTTCCTGAGTGCACGGATTGCCAAGATCCAGGCATCGACGGCGACGACGCTCTTCGTTGCCTATTCGGCCCTTAACGGTTTGACCCTGGCGGCCATCTTCTTCATCTACACCCGCTCATCCATTGCCAGCGTCTTCTTTGTCTGCGCGGCCACCTTTGTCGCCACCAGTGTCTTTGGCTGGGTTTCCAAGAAAGATCTGACCGGCGTCGGCAACTTCATGTTCATGGGCCTGATCGGCATCATCATCGCCTCGGTGATCAACATCTTCTTGAAAAGCCCGGGCATGAACATGATCATCAGCTATATCGGTGTGATCGTGTTTGTCGGACTGACCGCCTACGATACCCAGAAGCTCAAGCGCATGGCCGTCAGCCAACCGGTGGACGCTTCCGGGGCGATGGTTCGCAAAGGCGCCATTCTCGGGGCTTTGGCCCTCTATCTCGACTTCATCAACCTGTTCCTGATGCTGCTCCAGATTCTGGGAAACCGCAAATAGCCGCCGGCACCGCCCGAGACGGTAAAATAAAAACAAAAACCGCCCCTGCTGTGCGAGGGGCGGTTTGTGTTTTCGGCAGATGCGGCGGAAACCCTTCGGCCAATGGGCGGAGAGGGGCGTTACCCGGCACCGATGACCCGCGAAATGGCGTGGGCAATGGACTCGGCCATGGCCTGGATTTCACCCAAATCCGGGCCTTCCACCATCACCCGGCACACGGGCTGGGTCCCGGAATAACGCACCAGCACCCTTCCCTCTTCCCCCAGCCGGTTTTCCACTGCCCGAATGGCGGCGCACACATCCTCAAGGGTATGTAAATCCGGCTTTTGTGTCACCTCGACGGCCAGAAGGGTTTGGGGAAACACCGTCATGATGCCGACAAGCCGCGAAAGCGGTGCATCGGCCCACGCCACGGCCGAAAGGACCTTCAACGCACTCAAGATGCCGTCGCCCGTGGTGTGGACGTCCCGGCAGATGATGTGGCCCGAGTCCTCCCCGCCGAGAACGGCTCCGCTATCGGCCATGGCCGCCATGACATAGCGGTCCCCGACCCTGGTGACGAGATGACGGATGCCCATCGCCACCAGGGCCTGCTTCAGGCCGAGGTTGCTCATCACCGTCGTCACCACGGTGTCGTGGGCCAGCCGCCCGTGGGCCTTGTAGTGGCTCGCCAACGCCGCAATGAGCTGGTCTCCGCTCACCCGGCGACCGTATTCGTCCACGGCGATCACCCGGTCCGCGTCGCCGTCAAAGGCGAATCCGACGTGGGCCTTTTCGGAGAGCACGGTTTCCGTCAGTCCCCGGGTGTGCTCGGAGCCGCACCCGTCGTTGATGTTGATGCCGTCGGGCCGACTGTTGAGCACGATGGTGCGGGCGCCGAGCCGGGCAAACAGCGCCGGTGCCACCGTGCTCGCCGCGCCGTTGGCGCAATCGAGAACGATGGTCGTGCCATCGAGGGTCTTCAGCTCGGGGACGGATCCCCGCAAAAATTCCAGGTACCGCGAAACCGGCCCTTCCATCCCGGCAAAACGGCCGACCGGCCTGTCGCCGGCGCCGGGGTTTCCATCGTCGGCATGAACCCGCGCCTCGATGGCCGCTTCGGTCCCATCGTCGAGCTTGGTGCCGTCGCCGTCGAAAAGCTTGATGCCGTTGTCGTAATAGGGATTGTGGGAAGCGGAGATGACGATGCCGGCCGCGGCGTGGTGGTCCCGGGCCAGATGGGCGACGGCCGGGGTCGGCACGACCCCCGCCGAAAGAACGTTTCCCCCTGCCGAACAGATGCCGGCGCTGATGGCGCATTCGAGCATGGTCCCCGAGGCCCGCGGGTCGCGGCCGATGACGAAGGTGACCCGGCCCGTGATTTGGATAAAATGAGCGGCGACCGCCCGGCCGATGCGAACGGTCATCTCAGGGGTCAGGGGATGGGCATTGGCCCTGCCCCGAATCCCGTCGGTACCAAACAA
>JBJKPT010000056.1:0-4475 GCA_046706045.1 Desulfobacterales bacterium | reverse complement strand
TAGTCGGTATGCCCCTCGACCAGGTATTTGAGCTGGATCTTGGTCGAATCGAGCAGGGCCTGGGCCCAATCCCGGTCGATGGGTGGCAGGATCAGGTTGGGGGGGCTGAAATGGGTGGCGAAATGTTCGGCGTCGGTGCCGCCCTTGCTAAAGGAGATGACCGGCCCGAAGGCATCGCTTTCCCGGAACCCGAGGAGCACCTCGTTTCCAAGGTCCTTGGTGTAGTCGATGTATTCGACCACCAATACCCCTTCGACCGGGTGCCCTGCCGCAAAGAGTTCTTCGACCATCTGCTGCCGGCTGTAGCGGACAAAATCCAGGTCCTTGTAGACGATCTTCACGGCCCCTGCCTTTTGCTTGTGAATGAGCGTTGGGCTTGCAGCCTTGAGCACAACCCGGTCGCTGGAAAATCGGCTCAGGAGCTCGGCGGTGAGTGCTTCGGCGGTCGCGGTAAAGGCGTGAATCGGAATGTGAAGCCCCATGGCGTCGAGAATGGCGTAGACTTCGTGCTCGTAAAGCATATCCCGGCCGCGGTCGTGGGCATTGGCCAGGATTGCTTCGATTTTGTCAACGGGAACCAAAAAAGGCATTGACGGCACCGCGTCCTCCTAGGTTTTGCGTCAGGGCTCGGGTCGAAGGGTGTTGGATCGACACAACCGGCCTTTCTTATCAGAAATCGATGACGGCCTCAAACCGGTTCGAGATCATCGGAAAAGGCGACGGCAATGCCGGTGGGAGCAATGCGGGTGATCATTCCCTGCCGCTTGATGTTTCCCTCCGCGGTGGGTGCCGGGTAGGAGAGGGTTACGGCATCGTTGACGGCGAACGTACCCGAGGTTTCGATGAAGGCTCCGCTTGCGCACACATTGTCGATCAATCCGTGATAAAAACGTCCGTTGATGGAAAAATCGACCTCCACAAATCGATAGGCCCGTCGATGTCGGCGTTTGTCATCGACGCGGCCGAAGGTATCGGCGCGGCGGCTTTTAAAGGTTTCGTATTCGGCCGCAAGGTCCCGGTAGCGGCCGGCGATCCTCATTGCCCGCAGGGAAAGGATAAGGGCGATCACGGCCATGACGGCGGAAACAAAAGCCACCGCCGCGGCCCAGGGCCATGGGATCCGTGCGGGCGAAGGAGATGGCAGACGGCCGATGGATGCGGGTGCCGGGATCCGAACCCGTGCGACACTCGGCACCGGGGCGGGGGTTGGCGGCCGGAGTGGTGCCGACGACACGGGCGTTGCGGCCGGCGGCGCCGGAGGGGTAGGCATTGTCGAGGTTGTGGAAACAACGGTGGTCCCGGTTGTCGGCGAAACGACGTTTACCAGGGGACCTTTCACCGGCTGGGCGGCCGGTTTGCTGGGTGGCGGGTTTGGCGCCGCCCCGGGATGGGGGCCAACGGCTCTTGGCACGGTCCGGCGAATGTCGCGGAGGGGGCCATTGGGGGGCGTGGTGCCCGACGGCGCCGATCGCAGGTATCGCCCGAGGATCCAGCCGGAATAAGCCAGTCCCTGGATGCTGAGTTGAACGCGGATCCAGCCGTTTTTTTCCTTGATGACCCGGACCCGGCTTCCCTGGGTGACGCCGGCCCGAATGCCGAATTGCGTGCCGGGGCCTTTGCGAAGATGGACGTTTGCCGTGACCTCGGCGGCCACCGGCGTCGCCTGGGCGTCGGAGACCGGAACACGCATCAGGAGAAAACCAGTGATCAGCGCGAAGACAACGATGGTCTTTGGGCGGGATAGCGCCATGGAACCTCCGGAATGCTGCGGGCCGATTTTTTTGAGTATGGGTGGTTATGGTCGGTCGTGTTGGGTCATGATGTAATCTATAGCGAAATTCGCAAAATGCGCAAGGGATACCAATCCGTCGCGGTCTTGCGCCGCAGGCGATCGGCGCAGGGGTGGCCATGGGCTGAAAGGCAGGCGGGAAGGCGCAAACGAAAGCCCCGCCGCGCTGGCTGCGGGCGAAATCAATGCGCCGGTTCAATTTTTCCGGGGGGCTTTCCGGTGGGACTAACGCCTGACGATCTGGTCTCCGAGTCGTTCGGCGAGATCAGTCGCATCGGTTAAGGCGTCGTTGATACGAAATAACTGAATTTTCAGGGTTTTTAACGATGCCGGAGTTGCCGTAATGGGGTCCGGGCCTTCGAAAATCCGCTGCAGGGCCTTTGATTTGCTTCGAAGATCTTCGAGTTTATCGGCAAACCGGCCGACTTCTTCCGCCCATTTTTTCCGATCCGTTTCGTCAAACGTGTGAGGCGCCGCATCGAGCCCTTCGGTCAACGCGGAGATGCCGTAATCTTCCGGGTTCAATGTGATTTCGTACATGGGCCTCCTTGTTGATAAGCGGTTGGCGTGCAATGACATTGCGGGACCAGGGCGCAGGGGGGGGGAGGGAGTGGGGGAAACGCCCTGAGCCCGCAATTTGACAGCCAGGGAGGCTGCAAATCCGTCGAATCTTTCTCTAGACAGGTTTTGTGCCAAGCGCTTGGTTTTTAGATAACTTATTTAAATGATAGGCTATCATCATATCCCACACCGAATCTATGAAATTTTTGATCCCCTAAATGTACATAATATGACAATGCGGTTGGCATTTCTCGCATGGGGTGAGCCGGCAGATGCCGTTTGTTTTGACCCAGGTCAATGACGGTCCCGCGCGATGGGGTATAGGCTGGACGCAATGAAACCGATCGCACCATCCACTTCTTCGGTGAAGCGTTGCCGTCTGGTCGAATCCGATCTCTGGCGCCGTCTGGTCCAGGCAGGATTTCTGCTGACCGTCCTTACCATTGGCTTCCAATTTATCCGGTTCATCGATGCCTTGGCCACGGGAGGAGCGCTATCCGTTCACCGCCCGCCAGGGGTGGAAGCGTTCTTGCCCATCAGCGCCCTCATGGGATTAAAGCAATGGCTGGTGACGGGCGTTTTTGACCGGGTCCACCCGGCCGGTCTAATCATCCTGATCACGGTGATGGCATGCGCCCTGTTGCTCAAGCGGGCCTTCTGCGGTTGGGTTTGTCCCTTCGGTCTGCTCTCCGATGCCCTTGATGCCCTCCATCGGCGGCTGTGGCGACGGCGCCACCACCTGCCGCGGTCCGTGGATCTTCCCTTGCGGGCCGTGAAATACTTGGTGCTTGGATTTTTTCTCTGGGTAGTGATGGTCCGGATGGATGCCCGGAGTCTGGCAGAATTTTTGAACGGTCGCTACAACGCCATTGCCGGCTTCCGGATGCTGGCCTTTTTTCGGCATCCATCCGAGACCACCACCGTGGTGTTGGGCCTCTCGGTGATCGCAACCCTCGCCGTGCCCTATTTTTGGTGTCGCTACCTCTGCCCCTATGGGGCACTTTTGGGGGCCTTGAGTCTAGCAAGTCCTTTCCGGATCCGCCGTTTCACAGAGGCGTGCACCGGTTGCGGCCGATGCCGCCGGGCCTGTCCGGCGGGGGTTGCCGTGGACCGCCGGGAGGTGGTGCGCTCCGCTGAATGCCATGCCTGCCTTCGGTGCATCGCGGCCTGTCCGGAACCCGAAGCCCTGGGGTTTTGCCCCGTTGGTGGCCGAAAGCGGCTTTCCCCTATGGCCGTTGGCGTTCTCGTGGTTTCGTTGTTTCTCGGAGGCTCTCTGGCGGCCCGGGCCGGGGGGGTTTGGCAAAGCCGGCTGCCACCCGAAGCCTATCGTCTTTACGCGGTTCATTGGCAAATGGACCGCTGGCCGGAGGATGCTTCCGGTCGACCCCTTATCCGAAAACCGATGGATCAAGGCAGCCGCCGTCTTCGACAAAAAGCCTTGCCCCCGGTTCGGGAAACGATGCCGTTCGCAAGCTCATCGGCAGACTGTTTTTCGGATCGGTGAAATCAAAACCGTGCGCATGCAGAGCCAGGGTACGGTAGTCGTGGTGCCGGGCCAGCCAGCGGATGGCGCGCATCGGGCCGTAGCGACGGTCTCCGACCACCGGATGGCCGGCCATCCGGGCGTGGCGTCGGATTTGGTGTTTTCGCCCGGTGACCAATCGGATGCCGACGAGGCTGTAGTGGGTACTGACCGCCAGGATCCGGTAAAGGGTCCGGCACGGAGCAAGGGGACCGCGACCCTCCGGATGATCGCGGCCGCCGGCATCCTTTCCCAGGGGCCAAGCCCATTCCCGCCAAGGACCGACCGGGTCCGGGGTGAACGGGTGGCCGTGGAGCAGGGCCAGGTAAGTTTTTCGAGCGCTGCCGGATTCGAATTGCCGGGTCAGGGCCCGCTGGGTTTCCGATCGGACGGCGATCAGGAGAATGCCGGAAGTGTCTCGGTCCAGGCGGTGGACGGGATGCACACCAAAGGCACGATCGAAGCCCGCGCAGCGGGCAAGGTCCGGTTCTTCGTCGAGCCGGGTTGCCAGGCGGGAACGAAGATCCATTCCCGGGTCGTTGTGAACACTGATCCCCGCCGGCTTTTCCACCGCGATCCATCCGAATCCCATGGTCAGGATCC
>JBJKPT010000055.1:0-2662 GCA_046706045.1 Desulfobacterales bacterium | reverse complement strand
GTTCAGGGAATCGCTCGTGCCCACGCATTCGAGCACGGCTTCGGCACCGCCTTTGGTCGTCTCCCGCACCCGTCCGACGGCTTCCTCGCCGCTGCTTGTGACAAGGTCGGTGGCGCCGAACTTTCGGGCCAGCGCCATGCGTCCGGCCCGGTGGCCCAGGACGATGATGCGCCCGGCGCCGAGCCTGCGGGCCGCCAGGACCCCGCACAATCCCACCGCGCCGTCTCCGACGACGGCGACCGTTGCGCCCCGGCGCACGCCCGCGCAGACAGCCGCGTGGTGCCCGGTCCCCATGACGTCGGTGAGGGGCAATACGGCCTTCAACAGGGCAGCGTCGTTTTCGATACGCCGGGGAAGAACCACCAGGTTGGCATAGGCGTATGGGGCGCGGACCATTTACCCCTGCCCGCCGTCGTTTTTGGAACCCCAGAAACCGGCGTGAAGACACGAGGTGGGCAGGCCTTTGCGGCAGAATTCACAGTCCCCGTCGGAAAAGGCAAAGGGGGCGATCACCCGGTCCCCCTTCTTGAGGGTGCGGACCGCGGAACCGACCTCCTCGACGATCCCCATCCACTCGTGTCCCGTTCGCCAGCCCGGTTCAAAGGACGTCAGCCCCCGGTAAAACCACAGATCCGATCCGCAGATGCAGGCATGGGTCACGCGAACGATCGCGTCGGTCGGCTCCTTGATTGCCGGGTCGGGCACTTTCTCGACGCGCACGTCCCCGGGTGCATGAAAAACGGTTGCTCTCATATTTAGCTCCCCGATTTGGATTCCTTTGGATTTGGTTTACCTGTCGATATCGACTGCCGGCCGGCACCGGCCCGGCACCCGTTTGTTCCCTTTGCGATGGGCGCCGCCAAGGAACGTCAGGAAATACGATAATCAGGAAAATGCGGGGATGGTACATCGTTCCTGTCGAATTCTTGCCCATTCCTGATTTTGAGATGGTTTTTAAGATCTTCCGTATCGTCCCGATCCGGATGGATCGGCCTCGAAGGCGGCGAGCTGCGCTTCTAGATGCCATTGCGGGCGGGCCTTCTCGCTTCCGGAGAGGGACTCCGCAGAGGTGGGGTCCGGGGGAGGGGTTTCCCGGGATCCGCCCTTTCCAGGCGTCCGCCGGGTGGAAGCGGCGGGATCGGCCCGGAGGCCCGCGCCCGGGACAAGGGCGTAGGTGAGGGCGTTTCGGCAGCGGGCGACGATATCTTGGTACGTCACGTTGTCGGTCCGAACGACGCGCTCGTACTTGCTCTTGGGACGCCCATTAAAGGGCATCCCCGCATCCATCCTTGCTGGCGGAACATCAGCATTGTAATCCTTCAGGACATCATGCTCGACCGGATGGGCTCCGACCTGCTTTGAACAACGACCGTCATGGCATGTTGCCCATTGTCAACGATCCGCCCTAGTCATCGCCGTCGAGCACCGCACGCACCTTGCCTGTCAGATCCCTATAGGAAAACGGCTTCTGGATAAAGTTCACCCCCTCATCCAATACACCGTGATGGGCGATGACATTGGCCGTATACCCCGAGGTGAACAGCACCTTGAGCGTCGGATAGAGTCCCTGGAGTCGATTCGCCAACTCCCTGCCGTTCATTTCCGGCATCACCACATCCGTTATCATCAGGTCGATTTCGCCGGCATGCGCATGAGCAAGGGCAAACGCCTCATCCGGGGACCTCGCTGTGAGCACCTGGTATCCCGATCGCTCCAGCATGGTCTTGCCCATTTTTCTCACCGCGGGTTCGTCTTCGACGAAGAGCAGCGTTTCCCCTTTTCCTTTCGGAGTGCGCTCGGCTTCTTCGTTCGCCGGCGCATGCCCTTCGCCGTAATGACGCGGCAAATAGATTTTGACCGTGGTGCCCATCCCCGGTTCGCTGTAGATATTTATCGAGCCGCGGTTCTGTTTGACGATGCCATAGACGGTGGACATTCCCAGGCCGGTGCCCTGGCCGACTCCTTTGGTGGTGTAAAAGGGTTCGAAGGTCCTTTCCAGGGTCTCTTTGTCCATGCCGCAACCGGTGTCGCTCACCGAAAGCATCACATGTTCACCGGCCACGCATTCGACTGGTTCGGTGCAGTAATGTTCATCAAGCCTCACGTTGTCCGTCTCGATCGTTATTCTACCCACGTCCTGGATGGCGTCCCGGGCGTTGACGCAAAGATTGGCCAGAATCTGGTCGATCTGGGAGGGATCCATTCGGATGGACCACAACCCCGGTTTCGGGTTCCAGCTCAGACCGATGTTCTCGCCCAGCAGCCGCTGCAGCATTTTCAGCATGCCGCTGATCGTATCATTGAGATCGAGAGCCACGGGAGCAATCGTCTGCTTGCGCGCAAAGGCGAGCAGCTGCCGGGTGATCTCGGTGGAGCGCTTGGCGGCGTTGAGGACCTCCATCAGCTCCTCATAAAGCGGCTGGTCCCGGTCTACTCCCTCCAGGGCCAACTCGGTATAACCCAGAATGACGTTGAGCATGTTGTTGTAGTCATGGGCCACACCGCCGGCCAGCCTGCCCACGGATTCCATCTTCTGGGCCTGCAGCAGTTGCTTTTTCAGCCGGTCGCGCTCCTCTTCCGCAAACTTGCGAGCGGTTATGTCCCGGAAGAAACCGGCCAGGCAGGTTCTCCCCTCAATAACGATCGGCACGGCGTTCACGTC
>JBJKPT010000054.1:0-6013 GCA_046706045.1 Desulfobacterales bacterium | reverse complement strand
GGCGGCGAGGATGGGCGCCCGGATGACCCCGTTGGAGATCACGGCCACGGCGACCCGGGCGGCCGGGTCCGTGCGGGTGTCGATCCTGCGGTTGATGTCCCAGCGGATGGCGTCGGTGATCAGGTTTCCCAGGGTCGATTCGTTCGCGGAAATCCGGAGGTCGAAATCGGTGTGGGCGACGGGTTGGTTGAAGCGCAGGCCCATGGGGAGAAGGACCTGGCGATCCAGGATGGATTCAAACCCGCGGATCGTCGAGGCCACGTCCGGCGCCTCGGGGATGCGGTCATCGATGTCGATCAGGCGATAGTTGTCGACCCGGGTCGAGCCCGGGCCCAGGGTCAGGTCGAGGACCCCGACCCACCGGGCGTAGCTGCCGGCCTGAACGATGAGGGTGCCCCCCTCGTGAATCACGTGTTCGAGCCGGGTGTGGGTGTGGCCGCTGATAATCACGTCGATGCCCGGCACCTTGCGCGCCAGTTGCTGGTCTTCGCTTTTTTGGGGGTCCGGGGAAAGCCCGCTGTGGGAAAGGCAGATCACGAAATCGACCTTTTCCTTGTTTCGAAGGATCGCCACCACCCGGCGGGCCGTGGCCTCGGGATCGGCAAAGCGCACCGGCGCGGCAAAGGGCGAGACCTCGGCCGCGTTCTTTCCGAGGAGGCCGAAGATCCCGATCCGGCGGCCGGCCACGGTGAGCACCCGGTAGTCGCGGATCCGGCCGTTTTGGAAAAACGCGGCCAACCGGTCGTCGGCCGAGCCGGCGGGGCTGAACACGGCGTTTGAAAGGACCATGGGCGGCAGGGCGTGCGCCGAGACGGCAGTGGTGAGCATCCGGGCGAGGCCGTCCGGTCCGAGATCGAATTCATGGTTACCGAGGGTGATCATGTCGTAGCCCATGAGCGAGATCAACCGCAGCTCAAAGGCCTGCTCGCGGCTTAAATAGGAAAACAGCGAGCCCACGGTAAAATCGCCGGCATCCAGAACCAGCACCGGGTGGTGCCGGCTGCGGCGCACCTCCCGGATCACGGTGGCCACCCGGGCCCAGCCGCCGACGTCGGTGGCACCGGCAGGCCGGATGGCGGGAGGGTCAAAAGAAACCGGCAGCGGAAGGAACTGGGAATGCATGTCGTTGGTGTGAACGATGGTCAGGTTGGCGGCGCTTGCCACCACCGGCCCAAGGACGATAAGGAAAACGGCAAGCCAGGATTTCATAAGGCGATCGGTTTCCCCTCTTTTCGGGTGCGGATGCGGCCTTTCGTGGCTTGAATCCAAAATTTTGGGTTTTGAATCGTGAACGATCGCTCTAGGGTTGCCGCACCAGCCGGAACCCGAGCACGGCGTAGCCCCGGCGTTGGGAAAAAAGCCGCCGGAAATCGGGCCGGCAGTCGCCCGGGGCCGAATTCCAGCATCCGCCCCGGCCCGCCTGACGGCGGCCCCCGTCCTCGTAAATCGATGCCACCCTGCCGCTGGCTCGCGGCTCGGCGGCCCGGCGGTCGCGGCCACACCATTCCATGACGTTGCCGCAGATGTCGTAAATGCCCAGGGCATTGGCCGGTTTGAGGCCGACCGGGTGGGTGGTCAATCCGCTGTTTTCCCGGTGCCACACCGTGTCGGTGAAGTCCGCCGGCCCACTGCTCTCCCCGCCTCCCCGGGCCGCGTATTCCCATTCGGCTTCCGTTGGCAGTCGGAACCGGAACCGATCGTGGTGCTTTGCCGTCAGGCGGCTGGCGAAGTCGATGGCATCGTTAAAGGAGACGGTCTCGACCGGGTAGGTGTCGCCCTTCATGAAGTGGGCCGGATTGATGCCCATGAGCCGCTGATATTGCCCCTGGGTGACCGGTGTCCGGCCGATCCAGAATTCGTCGAGGTCGATCTCGCCGAAGGCGCCCGCCGGCACCCGGACAAACACGATTGCGGAGAGCGGATCGATCCAGATCTGGTGGAGGCCGGCATCGGTCGGCGTTGCGATGGGTGTCACCGCCGTGCCGGCGGCGACCGTTCGTGCCCGGTTTTCGGAAGTGCCGGCACCGGTGCGCATGCCGGCCTCCAGAAGCGTCTGGACCGCGGCGAAGTTCACCGGCCGCTTCAAGGGGTCGTGGGCCACACACCGCCGGATCAGCGCCTCGACCCATTCGGGAATGTCGGGACGGGAAAAGGCGATCCCCTCGATTTTCATCCGTTGGATGCGGGTCGTGAAAATTTCGTTCTCGTAGGGGAGACGGCCTTCCCACATAAAATAGACGACCAGGCCGTAGGAAAAAATCGCCGCCCGCAGATCGGGCCGCCCCCCGGCCAGGATAAATTCCGGTGCGGACCAGTTTGGCGTGAATTGGGCATCCACCGACAAGGCCCCGGTGCCCATGCGGTTCAATCCGCCCAGATCGCCGACGAGCAGGTTCCCCTGGTCGTCCAGAAGCAGGTTCGAGGGTTTCAGATCGGTCAGCAAAAAGGTCGTGGCACCGCATCCGGCCAGGCGGGCGAGCACATCGGCCAGCTGGCGGGTCAGCGTGAGCGCCATATCGATCCGGAGCGGGTGGTGCTTGATCACGAAATCGAGAAGGTTTCCCCGGCACAACTGCATGAGGATGACCAGCCACGCGTCGGCGCCGGCACGGCCATCGGCGGCCCGGACCAGGAAAAAATCGTAGATCTCCACCAGCCCGGGCCCCCGGATTTTCTCGTAATAAGCTTTGACGACGTGAAAATCCTGAGAAATCCGTGAATCGATGGCGGCCGGTGAGTCCATGTCCCGGGAGCGCTCCACCCGCAAGGGCACGATCTTGACCGCCCGTTCTTTGAGTCCGTCGGTGATCCGGTGGACGCTTCCGTAAAGGCCTTCACCGATTTTTTCGGCAAGCCGATAGGTCGGCAGGCATCGCTTGAGGATGTCGTCCATAAACGGTTTTCCTTTTTTCCCCGGGGTCCGACACGCTGGCGGTCCGATACCAAGTGTCCATCCCAAAATGACCCTTTACCGCGATTTCTGCGTTGGGCGTTCGATTTGAATCCTCGAAATAGCAAAGCTATTGCTCCGGTTCAAATCGTCCGCCCCCCTTGAACTCACGCAAAATTGCCTATCCTGGGATGGACACTACCGAATAAATCCGATGCCGGTACGGATTGTCAAGGATATGCCAACCCGTTTAAATGAAAGCCGTTCAGCGCCGCAGTTCGGGCGTGGCCGGTTCGGCCGTTGGCGCCGGGGGAAGATTTCCTCGGATGAACACGTTTTTCTGGAGCGCTCGCAGCACCCTATCGGCATTTTCAATGCTGGCGCGCACCTCGGCGATGGCCTGGCGGGCCGAGCGCAGGACAGCCGGAAGGTCGCGACTGGTCCCCTCCACATTGGTCAGGATCCGGTTGAGCTGGGCGACCGTGACGGCGGCGCTGTCGCTGAACCGGCGTATCGACTCGAGATCGGAGCGAACCATGGTCATGGCCGTCGGGGCGTCGTGGCTCGCCGCGGCGATGTCATCGCTCGCCGCCTGGATGCGCGCGAGGATGCGCTCGGCGGCCCTTAACCGGGCCAGCACCTGGTCGGCGATCTCGGGCGAGTGAACCAGAGCCCCCACCGTCCCCTTTCCGGCCCGGACATCGCCGGTGATCGCATCCAGATTCGCGGAGATCCGGGCGATGTTGTTCAGCGACGTGAAGAGCGGTCCGTCGGGCCGGCGCAGTTCCTGAACCATTTCGGAAATGTTCTGCAGGGCGATCACCACCATTTTGGCCGTCTTTTCCACCTGGAATTCACGGAGCACGTCCGCAAGCGATGGCCGCTCTTTCGTGGGGATTTCCGTTTTCGGGGGCAGCCGCATCGCGCCCGGCCGCCCGGGGGTGATGGAGACGTACTCGGATCCGATGAAGGTGGGGCTTTCCACCGTGGCGACGGTGCCCACCCGGATCCGTGAGGTGAAGTTCCGGTAGATGTGCAGGGTCAGGCGGACCTTGTCTCCCTTGACGGAGATTTCCTTGATTTTTCCGATGTCGGTGTTGAAGAGCTTCACGGCGGCATTGACCGTGAGGTTGTAGCCCTCGTTGAAGGTGGCGTAATAGGTCACGGTCGGCCGAAACCAGTCCTTGCCGCGGCCGATGACCATCACGGTGGTGAGCAACAGCAGCATGGAGAGAACGGCAAAGGTGCCGACGGCTTTTTCCTTGGTCGTGAAGGTCGGGTTCATGGCGTCGCGTCGTTGGGTTTGGGCGTGGCGGCCGAGTGCGGCAGGGCGCCCCGCCGGTCCGGATCCACGGTGTCGAAAGTATCGATCCGTCCGTTGCGGATACGGATCATATTGCCGGCGATCCCGGAAAAGGCGTTCGGCATTTCCGAGAACAGGACCAGGGCTGCACCGTTTGCAACCATTTGCCGAATGATATCGGCCATGTATCCGAAAGCCGAATGACCGATCAATTCCTCGGCACCGTCGATTACGAGCAAGTCCGGGTTTTTCGTCAATTCCCGGATCGCCACCGCGGCTTTCCGATCCACGGAATTCAGGTGGGCCGGCCGCAACCCCAGCTTCCCGGAAAGTTGAAACCGCGCACAGAGCGCTTCCGCCTGGGGATCCAGGTCAAGGTGGAGGCGGTCTTCGAAGTAACAGCGTGCCAGAAGCAGGTTTTCACGGATCGTGCGGTTGCTCAGAAGATTCGTCTCGTGCCCCATGTAGGCGATACGGCGTTTGATCGGCAACAGCCGGCGGTAATCGGAAAAATCGACCGGACGACCGCAAAAGGAAAACCGACCCGCTTCCGGCGTCACCAGGGTGGCCAGGGCGCCCATCAGCAGGTGGGCCTCGTCAAAGGCGTCGGTTGCCAACACCCACCGCCTGCCCGGCGCGATCCGAAGATCAAATGGCGCCAGGGTGCGGCCGGTATTGGTCGGCGGCAGCCGGTAATTGGTCAACTCGACAACGGGGGTGGCGGGAGGCATCATTTTTTGTCACCGGTCTTTGCGCTTCCCTCTTATTAGGATCTTGCGAAATCGCGCTCAGACATAAAAGATTATCGAAATGATCACGCTGATCGCAAAACAAAAGAAAAAACATTCCACGGCGGCCCGGGAGGTCGCCACCGGCAGATCGGTGATGCGCACCTTCGGTCTCAAGCCGTGGTAGATGCTGGTCACGGTGATGGCAAGACCGAAACACAGGGCCTTGACGATGCCGACCACGATGTCCCCGCCGGTCATGGCTTTGCTGATCTGGGTGAGGAGATTTTCCACCGGAAAATGGGTGAAAGACCAGATAATGGCGTATCCGCCGAGGATCGCGGCCAGATCGAAGACGAGAAAAAGGCTCAGGATGGCCGACGTGATGCCGACCAGCCGCGGCACGCAGATGAAGCGCATGGGATCGATGCCGGTCATCTCGATGGCATCGATCTCGTGAAGCACCACCATGTAGCTCAACTCGATGGTGACCGAGGTCGCGGAGCGCAATATGACGATCAGGGCCGTAAAGAGCGGGCCGAGCTCCCGAACGACGAGGGCCACCAGAAGTTTGCCGGGATCGTACTTGCCCGAGAGCACGGAGAACTGGGCGATCATGGCAGCCCCGGTGACCAGCGCAATGGGCACGATCAGGGGAAGGGCCTGAACGGCCGTGAAATAGACTTGCTCGATGCCCACCATCCGCACCAGCCGCCGGCCCTCCCGGGGACGGCGCAGGAGCTGGTCGACGATGTGGTAGGCCAGCCCGAACAGGTTGAAGATGTGATCGGCCAGTTGGATCGTCTTGCGGCCGGTGTAGCCGATCCCGTTTGCGATGAATTCCATTTTCTTTTTATACCCGCCCGGTCCGGCTCCGGTCAAGCCGGAGAAGGCCATCCGCACCCGGGGGCATCGTTTGTCCGGGAGGAATCCGGGGCCTCGCCAAAAGGCCGCGGGGCAAAACCAGCGAGCGTCTCCCCTTTTCCGGCCGGTGGCCGGGGAGCCGTTGCATTTTTTTGGGGGGGGCGTGCGGGAAAAGGCGCGGAGGGGGGGAGCGGGGGTGGGGGGGGGGGGGGGGGGGCGGGGGGCGGG
>JBJKPT010000053.1:0-3378 GCA_046706045.1 Desulfobacterales bacterium | reverse complement strand
GTGAGGAAGCGCTTCTGGGCGCAGAAGATCCCCACGTGCTTCCGGGGTCCGATGACCTGTTGGATGAACGGCACCTGCAGCAGGCTCGACATGAAGGCCGGAACGTCCACGTGGCCGGCCACATCCTTCTGGAAGTAGGCGAAGTAGCCGCACTCGGCGGCGATCGCCCGGCAGCCCATGCGCTCCAGCTTCCGGGCCGCGCGCAGGATCGGCTCCCTGCAGGGCGACTTGTCCTGGTCCCAGACCAAGGTCTGGTTGTCCACCCCTTCGGCGATTTCATACTGGATCGGGTACGGAAAGGCGCTGGCGTTTCGGACATCGCCCGGAAATCCCGGGTAGGCATCGTCCAGCACCATGATGCCGATGCCCATGCCGTAACAGGTGTGGTTTTTGCGCGTTTTGATGTGGTGGATGCCGAAGTCTCGATTGCCGGTCATCGCAGCATCTCCTTCACGTTAGGGGTGGTGGCGGGCGGAGCCGTCTCTTCGGCGGCCGCCGGAATCAGTCTTCCTGAAGCGTTCCGGGGTCCATCCCCCGGTCGGTCAGAAACGCATCCAAGTCGTGCTGGATTTCCGGTGCCAGGGCCGGGCGCCGGTAGCCGGCCAGCATTTTGTCGCACCGGGCCTGGATCTCCGCGAGGAGTTTATCCCCGGGTTTTTCGTGGGCCGGGGCCCTGCCCGAGCCGAAGGCCGGAATCCAGGAATGGGTCCGGCACTTCCGGAGGGTGTCGGGGTGGGTGAGGAACTGGCCCCCGGGACCCACGTCCCGGATCACTTCAAAGCCCAGATCGTCATCGGTCGTGGCGGCGATCCCCTGCCGGTAGAAGCGCGCCATCCGGATGAGTTCAATGTCCACCATGAACTGCTCGTAGGACATCCCGGCGTAGCGGTCCAGAATTCCGGCACAGTGCACCATGAGGTTGATCCGGTTTTCGAAACCGGAAAAGAGGGAAAACATGCTCTCGTAGCCGCTTTGCACCGTGAGCGCCGGGGCATCGGTCGTGGCGCCGCCGGCCCGGCTGGGCAGGCCGTAATGCCGGGCGAGCCGCGCGCAATGCCCGGCCAGAAGGGCGTAGACCGGGGATCCGATCGAGATATTCGCCGTTCTGAGGTCCGCACCGTTGCATTGAAGGCCGAAGAGCACCGGGACCCCCGGTTTCACCATCTGTGCCACGGCGATTCCGGCCAGGGCCTCGGCCGTGCCCAGGGCGACGTTTCCAGCCAGTTCGATGGGCCCGGTGCTGCCGGCGGTCGGTGCCGGAGAGATCATCAACGGCTGGTTGTGGCGCGCGCAGACGAGGATCGAGTCCAGGGCCATGCCGTCGATCACCAGGGGGCTGATGGTGCTGATCATCGTGAGCACGTGGGGCTTTTCGGTGAAGCTCGCCATGCCGCCGAACAAGATGGCCAGCATGCCCATCGCCGTCTCGATTTCCGCCGCGTGCCCGGGGACGCCCATGAGGCACTTGTCCGAGCAGCGCGCCGCCGTGTAGAGCATCGCCAGGTGGCTGTGGGCCGCATCGACATCCGTCGGCTGCGCGAGGATGCCGCCGTTGATGTTGAATTCGGCCGACTGGTGAACGAGCTTGGCAAAGGCCTGGTAATCGGCGAGGCGCGCCCGACGGCGGGTGCCGTCCGCCGCAATGATCGCCGGGCAGCCATAGCCCGGCGCGCATTCGGTGCGCTCTCCGCCGATCACCATGTTGTAGCGCGGATTTCGGGCGTGCAGGGTGAATTCGGCCGGGGCCATGCCCACCCAGTCCATGACCTGGTTCTCGGTGAAAAACACCCGATCGCCGGAGACACGGATTCCGTGGTCCTGGAATAGCGCAAGGACCTCCGGGTGACCGATGCGAACCCCGAACTCAGCCAGAATCCGCATGGCCGTGTGATGTATTTTGGTTGTGGCGCTGTCCATGGGGCACCTTCCAGGGTCGAGGATCAACGGGCTTCCAGTCTCGCGGTCCAGGCATCGAGCTCGGCGAGCACGGCCGGATCGAGCGCCGCCACGCGGTGATCGGCCACGATGCCGTCGATCCGCTGCCGGATCTTGTCACGGACTTCCGAGGTTTCGGGATTATCCATCTTTCGGCTGAAAAGTGTCGGATAGAACACCTTTCTGAAGTTCTTCATCGTGTGCGCTTCGGTGAGGTAAGCGCCGGCCGGACCGACCTTTTCGATCAGCTCGAGAGCGAGGCTTTCCTCGTCCACCGCCACCCCCTGGGTGTAGTGCTTGAGCATCTCGATCAGCTCGTCGCAGAGCACCACCAGCTCGGGGTTGACGCTTTTGCAGTGGTCCGAGACCCCGATGTCGTGTACCAGGTTGGCTCGGCTCAGAAGCGTCGAAAAGATCTCCATCGTGGCCTCTGAAACGGCCTGGGCATCCATCACCTTGGCATCGGTGCAGCCGGCCGTCCCGTAAAAGGGCAGACCGTAGGAGGCCACCAGCTCCGAGGCCGCTGCCACCAGGAGGTGAAACTCCACCGCACCGTAACTGCCGATGGTGGTTTTCATGTCCATGATGGAAGGCATCGCGCCGTAGATAAACGGTGTCCCTTCGCTGACGAGCTGGCTTAAGACCAGACCGGAGAGCGCCTCGGCGTTGCACTGGGCCAGGGTCGCGGCAAAGCTCATCGGCGCCGTGCCGCCCATCATGCAGTAGGGCATATATACCACGGGGATGCGGTTTTGGGCGCTGATAAAAAGTTTCTCCGTGCTCTCCTCGGGGTGGGTGAGGGGGGGAATGGGCTCGCAGTAGTTGAAGATAAACGGTTTTTCCTGGAGCTTACGGCGGCCGCCGGCGACAACGGCGGCGATCTCGATCACTTCCTGGAGGGAAGCGGTGTCGTTGGTGGAAAAATTGATGGTCTTGCTGAAGTGCTTGACCGTTTCGATAAAGGATACCTGGGTTTGGATCTCCGGCCGGATATCCTTGGAAAGTCCCACCGACAGCACAAAGTGGATGTTCGGCAAGGCATCGGCGATCCGGCACATGAGGGCCGTATCGGCCTTCATGAAATCCCCCACCCGGCCGGTGACCGGATCCACGATTTCCAGCATGTCGGAATGGCAGCCGAAGTAGACCGGATGATTCTGGTCGATGGTCATGGCCGGCTCACCCGCGCGGTTGTATAGCGTCAGTTCTTTGGGCGCTGTTTTCAGTGCCCATTCCAGAAGCGCGCGCGGGATTTTCACGAGCCCCTTGCCGTCCACTTCGCAACCCGCCGCGCGAAGAAGCTTGAGGCTTCGGTCCCCACCCACCCGCATCCCCACCCGTTCCATCAAGTAAATCGTGGCTTCATGGATGCGTTCGATTTTTTCCCGGCTCAGAATGGAGAAGCCGATGTTTCGCTTGGTATCGATGCCCATGGCGCACCCC
>JBJKPT010000052.1:0-7786 GCA_046706045.1 Desulfobacterales bacterium | reverse complement strand
AACCGACATGGAGGCGCTGGAGCTCTCCCTGGTCGCGTTGTCCGAACTGGCCGTCCATCACCCGGAAATCATGGAGCTGGACATCAACCCCATGCTGGTTCACGAAAAGGGTCAGGGGGTGACGGTGGCCGACTGCCGCATCATCTTGAAAAGCGATGCGCAAGGGTGATGCACGCCTTCGCCGGACCCGGAAACGCGGCCGGTGGGAAAACCCGAGCCCGTCCTCCTTTGAACGGAAGCCTCATGATCCAGACCGTCACCATCCACCCCGTGGTTCTGCTCGACGGGCTCCCGTTGCCGGGCCTGACCGGTCCGCAGCGGGTGGCCCGGCAGCGGGCCATGGCCCGACGGGCTCTCGCCCGCAGCGCCGAATGCACCGGCATCGAATTGCCCGTTTTTGAAAAAGATGCCGACGGCGCCCCCCTTCCCGCCGGCGGCTGGCACTGGTCCCTTTCTCACAAACCGGAGGCGGCCGCTGCGGTGATCGCGCCGATGCCCGTGGGCATCGATCTGGAGACCATCCGGTCCGTGGTCGCGGGGCTGCACCGGAAAATCGCCGACGATATCGAATGGCGGCTTGACGGGCCGATGGCAGACCCCATCCCCCTGGATACGCTTTTCCGTTTCTGGACCGCCAAAGAAGCGGTGTTGAAGCGCGCCGGCACCGGCCTGCGGGAGCTTTCCCATTGCCGGGTGACCGCCATCACCGATGAGGAGCACATGCGCCTCGATCTTCGCGGATGCTCGATCGATGTCCGCAATCTTCGCACAGGCAAGCACATCGTCGCGATCACCGATACGGGAGCCGCCGTCCAGTGGCACATCGAACCCCACGGATAAGAAGGAGTCCTTCATGCACATCACGTTTTACGGCGCCGCGCGGGAGGTGACCGGGTCCATGCACCTGGTGGCCAACAGCACCCAGCGCATCCTCCTGGATTGCGGCATGTTCCAGGGCCGCCGGAAAGAGGCGGAAACCAAGAACCGCTCGCTTCCCTTTGACCCGGCCCTGGTGTCGACGGTGGTGCTCTCCCACGCCCACATCGATCATTCCGGGCGACTGCCCATGCTGACCCGGGACCGGTTCAACGGTCGCATTCTCTGCACCCGGGCCACCGCCGATGCCTGTGTCTACCTGCTCAAGGACGCAGCCCACATCCAGGAATCCGATGCCGACTACCTCAACTACAAAACCGTTCGAAACGCCCTCCGGAACATGAAGGGCGCGGGCGGCAAAAGGCGCCGCTCCGACGTGAAGTCCCATCTGGAGAATTTGAAGACCGAGGGCCACCGCATCAACACGGACCTGATCCGGTCGCTGGGCCGCCGTTACGGGCTTGAGACCGTGGAACCGTTGTACACCATGGTCGATGCCGAGAAGGCGCTGAGCTTCATCGAGGGGTTTCCCTACCGGTTTCCCATCCCGCTCGGCGATGAGGCCGAATGCCGGTTTTACGAGGCCGGCCACATCCTCGGGTCGGCCATGGCGGTGCTCACGGTCCGTGAAAACGGCCGGCCCGTGAAGATTGCCTTCACCGGTGACATCGGACGCTATGGGAAGCCGATCATCCGGGACCCGGTCAAAGGGTTTGAGGCCGAAGACACCGCGATCGATCTCCTGGTCATGGAAAGCACCTATGGCGATCGGGTCCACGAGCCGGTCGGCGATCTGAAATCGCGGATCCGGGATGTCTTAAACGAAACGTTCGACCGCGGTGGCAGCGTGATCATCCCGGCGTTTGCCTTCGGCCGGACCCAGGAACTTCTCTACGTTATCCACGAGCTTTACAACGAGGGCGCCGTGCCGCGGAAGCCGGTCTATGTGGACAGCCCCCTGGCGACCCATATCACCCAGGTGTTCGGCGAGCACCCCGAAGTCTACGACCGCGAAACCCACGCCGTTTTCCTCGAGAAGGGGCAAAATCCCTTCCGTTTTCCCCAGGTCCACTTCATCGATTCCGTCGAGGCGTCCATGGCCTTGAACCGGGACGAATCGCCGCACATCGTTCTCTCGGCCTCGGGGATGTGCGAAGCCGGCCGAGTGCTCCACCACCTGCGCCACAAGATTCACAACCCGAAACACACGGTGCTGATCGTGGGCTACATGGCCGAGCACACCCTGGGTCGGCGGATCCAGGAGTTGGGTCTTGCCTGGGCCGAAGCCGGCAGGTCCGGCCCGGCCCCCGTGGTCCGATTTCTAAACAAGGAATATCCGCTCAAGGCCCATGTGGTCAAAATCGGCGGATTCAGCGCCCACGCGGACCGGGAGGAATTGATGCGATTTCTTGCCGGGTCGAACCTTCGGGTCAAGAAGATCGCCGTGGTCCACGGCGAGGAAGACCAGGCCCTTTCCTTTGCCGAGCACCTGAAGCGGGCCGGCCACGACGTGTTTGTCCCCCGGCGCGGGGAGACACTGCACATCCCATAAGGCGAACGCGCGTGACGGCGATTCGTGACACCTCGACAAGCGATGGCCGGAAACGGCGTCTGTCCCGGCCCCTGGTATCGGCCCGGTGCCGTCCCGGCCCGGCGCCGTCCCTTTCCCCGGCCACGGCACCGCCAAACGCCATGCCGTTGACCGCGGCGATCTTCTGCGCGTTGATCTGCGGGCTTTTCGGCGCCAATGCCGTGGCGATCAAGATCGCCCTTGGCGGGCTCGGGGTCTTCACCACGGCGGCGGTGCGTTTTTCCATGGCCGGCATCGTCATCGCCTTTTGGGCCCGGCTCACGGGTCGCCCCTTTCGACTGAAGCCGGGACAGATCCGCCAGGTCACGATCCTGGGCATGGCCTTTACCTTCCAACTGAGCCTCTTTTACATCGGACTTTCCCGCACCCCGGCATCCCGCGGCACCCTGATCGCCAACCTCCAGCCGTTTCTGGTGATGGTCATCGCCCATTTCGCCATCCCCGGGGAGCGGATCACCCTGAAGAAGGCCATCGGCATGCTGTCGGCCTTTTCCGGGGTGGTGGTGATGGTGTCCGCCACCCGCGGGGTCCCCGCGGCGTTTCGCATCGGCGATGCGACCATTTTCGGCGCAGCCATGACCTGGGCCGCCTCGGCGATCTACACCAAACGGATCATCGACAACTTCCGGCCGTTTCAGATCGTGCTCTACCCGTTGGGGATCGCCGTGCCCCTTTTTTTCCTGTTGGCGGTGATCTTCGACGCCCCCATGGTCGGGCACCTGGGCCCAAAAGTCATCGGCGCCATGCTCTATCAGGGCCTGGTAACGGCCTCGTTCGGGTTCGTCTCCTGGAACTGGCTGCTCTCGCGCTACGACGCCGTGGCGGTGAACAGCTTCGTTTTCCTGATGCCCGTGACCGGCGTGCTTTTCGGCGGCGTGCTCCTCGGCGAGCCGATTACCCCCAATATCATTGCGGCCCTGATTCTGATCGTGTCCGGGCTTCTGGTGATTCACATCCACCAGAAGAAAGCCGCGATCGTGGCCAACGTATCCATATCGCGCAACGTGTGACGCCCGCCGCAGGCTTGTCTCCGCAGGGCTTTCGACACCGAATCCATCATCGGCAGGGCTCATGGGTTGAGCCGGCGATCCGAGGCCGGCGCAAGCAAAATTTTCATCCGGGCCATGCGTTGGGAGGCTTTTTTCAGCAGGTCAGGTGAAAACACCCGGCGATCCGATCGTGGCTCTTCAGGGCGTTGAAGCGTTCGGCGGCTTCCGGGGTGGGCATCGCCTCGATGGCGATCCCCAGCGACTCGAGAGCCTCGATGAGGCCCGGGGTGAGGCGCATGCGGTCGTTGATACCGGTTCCCACCACGATGATCTCCGGTGCGCTGGCCACCAGGTCGCCGATGTCGGCGAGCCCAAGTTTATGCCCCGACGTCCGCCGCCAGCGATCGACCACGCGGTGATCGGGGTAGATGATGAGATCCGTGGTGTACACGGTTTTGCCGATGCACATGCGTCCGAACTCAACGGATTCGATCCGGATATCCATGGTCTTCGGCCTTTTTTTGTGGGGTTTATACGGATGAAAGAAACGATGCAACAGACCCTATCCCCTGGGTAGACCTTTTGACCTCTTTTTATAGCCGACCGCGGTCCCCTTTGCAAACCCCGGGGCTTTGCCTTGATCGGAACGCCCCGCCCGCGTCTTTGTAACCGATCGCGTCCCGGCGGTTCCTTAAGCGTCAAAAAGGATTTTTTCTTTCAAATGGAACGAAAACCCACTACGATTTTTGTTATCGGGTAATCGGTTGAAGTACTTCCTTAGTAAAATGGTCGGATATGGGGCGGACGATCGTGTCGACGAATCGTTTTCCGATGGCGTTCGAAAGGGGTGCCCCTTCCGTCCGGCGACGTGTTTACACGGGAATTCTTCCTGCGGATGGAGACTGCCGATGAATGTTTCACCATGGAAGCAAGCATTTTTGAAACGGGCGGCGGCCATGGGGTTGTGCCTGAGCCTGGTGATGCCGGCCGGCGCATTCGCCGCCTCGACGGCCCCCCAAGCCCTGAGCCTGACCGCGGCCATAGGCATCGCCCTGCAACACAACCCCGAAGCCCAGGCCGCCCGCTACCAGCTCGAAAGCGCCACCTCGCAGGTCACCGCGGCCCGTTCCGGACTGATGCCGCAGGTCAATGTCTCGGAAACCTTCAACCGCACGAACAGCCCCCTGTGGGCCTTTGGCACCAAGCTCAACCAGGGGGACATCCAGGCCTCCGATTTCGACCCGAATCGTCTCAACAACCCGGATCCCATCGACAACTTCGATTCGGCCCTGAACGTTTCCTGGACCCTGTTCGACGGCGGGCGGACCTGGATCGGTTGGCATCAGGCCCAGGAAGGTCAGGAGGCGGCCCGGCAGGGCTTGCTGCGCAGCGAACAGCAAGTGGTGGCCAACACCGCCACCGCCTATGCGGGGCTCTTGATGGCACGGGAAGATCTGAACGTGGTGCAGACAGCCCTGGCCACGGCCCGGGCTCATTTGAAAGAGATAAACGATCGCTTCGGCAACGGCATGGTCGTGAAAAGCGATGTGTTGCGGGCAGAGGTTCGAATCGCCGATCTCTTGCAGCAGCGGCTCCAAGCCGAAAGCGGGGTGGCGGTGGCCCAGGCCATGCTGAACGCGGCCATGGGCCGGACCACGGATCCCCCCCTTGTTCTCACCACCCCGTTTGAATCCGGAATCCCCGTCGACGGGGCCCTGGAGCAATGGCTCGCCAAGGCCTTGGACCAGCGGCCGGACCTGATCGCCATGAAAATTCAGGAAGACATCGCCCGCAAGGAAGTCGAACGCTGCCGGGCCGCTCATTTGCCGACTTTCGCGCTGCAGAGCAGCTACGAGATCAATTCCGAGGATTTCGGCAGGACGGCCGACAACTACAGTGTCGGTGCCGTGATGCAGCTGAACCTCTTCAGCGGCGAGGGCATTTCCGCCAAAACGGCCGCGGCCAGGGCCTCCCTCGAGCGGGTGCGCGCGCTGCGGCAGGGTTTGGAACTCGCCGTGCGCATGCAGACCCGTGAGGCGTTTTACCGGGCCAGCAGCGCCTGGCAGAGCATCGACGTGGCCCAAGCGGCCGTGGCCCAGGCCGAGGAAGGGCTTCGGATCGTGGACAATCGTTACCAAAGCGGGTTGCTCACCATCGTCGGCCTCCTGGACGCGGAAGTGGCCCGGCAGCAGGCCCTGACCCAGCAGTACAAGGCCATGCACGATTATGAGGTCGCGCGGATCGATCTCTTTCTGGCCGCCGGAGTCATCGACAGGGATTTTCGTTAACCGGTCCTTGACCGACGGCCCTTTTGACAGTCGGACGGAAGGTGCTCCAGAAGCGGACCGCTTTGCCAGTCCGGCGGCAAAATCATTCAATGGATTGAAATCATGGTAAATTCGAAATTGCAGCGGTTGTTCGTCACCGCATGTCTGATCGGCCTGTTGGGCGGGTGCGGTCAGGGCCCCTCGGCAACGGCACCGGAGCACGGCGGGGCGATCTCGGCCCGGGTCGAAACCCTTCAGGCGGTCCGGCTGCCGGTGGTCGCGGTTCAACCGGGAACGGTCGTGTCCGCCAACCGGGTGGAGGTTTCCTCCCGTTTGAGCGGTTACGTCAACGATCTCGATGTGCATGAGGGACAAGAGGTCAAAAAAGGTCGGCTGCTGTTCGCCGTCGACCCGACGGGCGTAAAGGAACAGATCCGGCAGGCGACCGCCGAGCTGGCCAATGCCAAGGCGGCTCTGGACGAGGCCAGGGACAATTACAACCGCTACAAAAATCTTTACCGGCAGCAGTCCGCCAGCCTGGCCAACTACCAGCAGGCGGAGAGAAACTACAAGGTCGCCCAAGGCAGCGGCCAGGCCGCCGAAGCCGCCCTGGCCGCCGTTCAAGCCCAGCTCAAGTATGCCGAAGTGCGGGCGCCCTTCGATGCCCTGGTGGTCTCCAAACTGGCCGACAACGGCCAGCTCAGCTCTCCCGGGACACCGGTGCTGATCCTGGAAAACCCAAACCACTTGCAGGTGCAGGTCCAGGTGGACGAACAGACGTTCGCGCACCTGGCCCTCGGCCAGGAGGTTCCCATACAGGTGGAAGGAAAAGACCTGGCCCCCCGCACGGTGACCGGCCAGGTGGAAAGGATGGTCGCTGCCGCCGATCCGACCACCCACACCCATCTGGTCAAAATCGAGCTTCCGAACAACAGCGGCGCCTCGAGCGGCCAATTCGTGCTGGTAAGGATACCGGTTGGCCAGCACGAAGGAATCATCGTGCCGCAGCAGGCCCTGTACAATCGGGCCGGCATCATGGGCGTCTTCGTGATCGACCATGGCGACCGGGCCCAGTTCCGTATGGTGACACCGGGCGAAAACCTGCCGCACGGCCGCGCCATCCTCAGCGGCTTGTTCCCGGGTGACCGGCTTATCGTGTCGGCCCAGGGCACACTGGCCAACGGGGAAAAAATCCTAGCCGAGTCGGAGAATCGCCCATGAACGACGCAGCCCCCGACCGGCGCCTGAATCCCTCGGGATTGCTGGCGCAGCTATTTCTTCGCACCAAGATCACCCCCCTGATCATGGTGGCCATCGCACTGGTCGGCATTATCGCCATCGCTTTCACCCCGCGCCTTTACAATCCGGAGATCGTGGTGCCGGCCGCCCAGATCATCGTCGAGCGACCGGGCAACAGCCCGGAGCAGATCCTTGAGCAGGTCGTGCGACCGCTGGAGCAACTGATGACCTCCCTGAAAGGGGTCAAGCACACCTACGGTTATGCGGACCACGACCTTGGCGTCGTGATGGTGCAGTTCAAGGTCGGCGCCGACGAAATCGCCAGCCTCATGTACCTGTACAACCAACTGCAGCGCAATATGGACCGCCTGCCGCCCGGCACCATGCCGCCGCTGGTCAAGAGCATGGGGATCAACGATGTCCCCATCCTGGCCGTCACCCTGAGCTCGCGTACCTTTTCCGAGACCCGACTGCGCCAGATCGCCGTGCGCTTTCTGGACCAGCTGCACAGCGTTCCCGATACCGGCGTGAGCCAGATCATCGGGGCCGAACCCGAGGCGATCCGAATCCTCGTGGACCCGCAGCGTCTGGCCGGGATGGGGTTGTCCCTCAACCAACTGCTCGATGTGCTCAGAGGATCCAACGTGGTGATGCCCGGCGGGCAATTGGAAGCGGGCAATGCACGCATCCCGGTCCGCATCACGGCGGCCCTGGGCTCGGTCGGCGATCTGGGCGATATCGTTGTCGGCGTCCGGCAGAATCGTCCCATCTTGCTGCGGGAAGTGGCGACCATCGAACGCGGGCCGCGCAGCGAACAGGTACAC
>JBJKPT010000051.1:0-2664 GCA_046706045.1 Desulfobacterales bacterium | reverse complement strand
CGGGTCCTTAAGCCCGGCGGCCGGCTGGTCTGCCTGGACACCTCGCCGCCGCCGAAGGGATGGCAGGAGCCGGCCGTCCGGCTCTTTCTCTCCGTTTTCATTCCCCTGCTCGGCCGTTGGGTTTCCGGAGACCGCGAGGCCTACAGGTATCTTCCCGATTCGACCCGCCGTTTTCTCAAGCCGGGGCCATTGGCCCGGCTCATGACCGATGCGGAACAACCAAAAATCCGGTACCGGACGTTCATGTTCGGCACGGTGGCCGTTCACGCCGGCCGCAAACCCGCGCCCGATGAACCGACGGGCCGGTAGCCGCGGCCCGTCGATCCAAATTCCGCCATTGAAAATTCAGGGGGAATGACCATAATCGATCCACCGGATCCTTTCTACCCACGGCCGTTGGAGAATCCGGATAGAAAGGATCCATCCTGCTCCGCGCCGGCCCTGTCCGAAATCCGGTGAAAACACGGCCCGGGCCGGAGCCGCCGGGCAGTCGCCCCGGGGAGCCTCCATGGTCCGATGATTGCAATGCACGGTTCGGAGCATCGCCGGGAATCCTTCCCTTGGATCCCTGCACCACGAACCGCGGGCGCCGTTTTGCCATGAAGATACCGGGAATCCGAAAATCCAATCCGTCTTCGAAATTCTGGTGGACCCTCATCTCTCCCTGGGGGTTCATCGGTGCGGCGGCCATCCTGTTTCCGATTCTGGCCTACCTCACCTTGACGGACATCCAGCGCCAGAACCTCCAGAGCGTGAACCTCATGCTCGAAAAGGGCGGAGCCCTGATCCGGTTCATCGAAGCCGGGACCCGGACCGGGATGATGTGGCACGAATGGAGCCGCCGGCAACTGGAGGAGCTGCTCCAGGAGACGGCCCGGCAGTCGGACATCGTGCGCATCCGGATCGTGGACACCCGGGGGGACGTTTTGGCCGACAGCCAGCCGGGGGAGACCGGCGACCGCTATGCCACGAACCTCGACCTTCCGGCCATCGCCGCCTCCGGGGAACTGATGTACCGGCGCCTCTCCGACCGACCCAAACCGGTGTTCGAAGTCTACCGGCGGTTTCTGCCGGCCATGGGCATGGGGATGGGTTACGGCGGCATGGGCATGATGCATCGTTTTTATCAGAATTCCGGCCAGGGCAACGACCGGCTGACCGGTGATCCCGGCCCCCAGATCATCTTCGTCAGCCTGGACATGAGCGACGTGGACGCGGCCCGGGTCGCCGACGTGCGCCACTCCATCGTCATGGGGGTGATCCTGCTCCTCGTGGGACTTGCCGGCATCGCGCTCCTGTTTCTGGCCCAGGGCTACCGGGCCACCCAGGCGAGCCTCTCCCGGCTGACCTCCTTTTCCGAAAGCCTCCTCGCGGAGATGCCCATGGGGCTGATCGCCCTGGACGCCGACCAACGGTTGACCGCCCTCAACCCGGCGGCCCACCGGATTCTCCGGCTTCCGGAGGATGCCGCGGCGGGGGCTCCGGCCGCGGCGGTCTTTCCACCGGAGATCGCCTCCCTTCTGGGCCGGCTGGCTTCGGCCCCTGACGGGATCGAGGAAGAACTCGATTGCTGCATCCGGGAAGCGCACCCCGTGCCCCTGGCCATCAGCGCCTCGGCCTGGTACGGGTCCGCGGGCGAGCGCCAGGGGCATATCCTCCTGGTCAAGGACTTGACGGAGATCCGCTCGCTCCGGGACGAGATCGAGCAAAACCGCCGGATGGCCGCCATCGGCAACCTGGCCGCCGGGGTCGCCCACGAGATCCGAAACCCGTTGAGCTCCATCAAGGGGTTCGCCACCTATTTCAAGCAGCGCTACCGAGGGGTGGAGACCGATGTGCAGACCGCCTCCATCATGATCGAGGAGGTCGACCGCCTGAACCGGGTGGTCTCCCAGCTCCTGGAGCTGGCCCGGCCGGTGAACCTTTCGGCCAAGGCCCAGCCCCTGGCACCGCTGGTGGAGGCCGCCGCGACCATGGTCCGCCAGCAGGCCGAAGGGGCCCGCGTCCGCGTCGAGACCCGCCTGCCCGCCGATCTCCCCGACGTCCCCCTGGATCCGGACCGGATGCGGCAGGTCTTCTTGAACCTCATGCTGAACGCCATCGACGCCATGCCCGACGGCGGCCGCCTGAGCGTTTCGGCCGCCGCCTTGGGAAGCAACGGAGGGATCGCCATTCAGGTGGCCGACACGGGTGGCGGGATCCCGGCCGATCGGCAGAACCAGATTTTCGATCCGTACTACACGACCAAGTCCACGGGCACCGGCCTGGGGCTTGCCATCGTTCACAACATCATGAAGGCCCACGGCGGCACGGACGCCGTCGAGAGCACGCAGGGAATAGGAACCGCGTTCACCCTGACCCTGAACGCGGCGCCCCCCGGAGAAACGAGCAACCCCTGAAGCCGGGAGATCCCCCATGACCGAGCGACCGAGCATTCTCGTCGTCGACGACGACAACGGCCACCGCACCATGCTGAAAACCCTGATCGGCGGCTGGAACTACGCCGTGGACGAGGTCGCCGACGGCGCCCCGGCCGTGGACCGGGTCCGGGAGCGCGCCTACGATTTGGTCCTGATGGACATCCGGATGGTGACCGTGTCGGGGATCGAGGCCCTGGAGCGGATCAAGGCGATCAACCCGGCCATCCCGGTCATCCTGATGACG
>JBJKPT010000050.1:0-3029 GCA_046706045.1 Desulfobacterales bacterium | reverse complement strand
CAAACGCGTTCAGGTCCCTGCCTCCCGCATAGTCGCGGTAAAAGCGGACGCAGCGGTAGCACTGGATGCACCGGTTCATCTCGTGGTTGATGAAGGGGCCGAGGTCCTGGTTCTCGTGCGTCCGCTTGCGGAAGCGGAACCGGCGGTACGCGTGGCCGGTCATGACGGTCATGTCCTGGAGGTGGCATTCGCCGCCCTCGTCACAGACCGGGCAATCGTGGGGGTGGTTCAGCATGAGCAGTTCGATGATGCCGGCCCGGAACTGGACCACCTCCGGATCGGCGATGGAAATCCGCGTGCCGTCGGTTGCCGGCGTCATGCAGGCCATGACGATTTCACCCCGGGTGTCGCGCAGATCCTTGAACCGTTTCACGGCGCACTGGCGGCAGGCGCCCACCGACCCCAGGGCCGGGTGCCAGCAGAAATAGGGCAGGTTGTATCCCAGGGTAAGACAGGCCTGGAGCAGGTTCTGCCCTTCCTTTACGGCATGGGGGGTGCCGTCGACGGTAATGGTCACCACGGTTTGGATCTCCATGGGCAGCACCGCTCACGGATGTGCCGTTCAAAATCTTCCGCGAAAAGGGAAAGCGCGCTCTGCAACGGTTCCATGGCACCGGGCGCCAGGGCGCAGAACGTGTGCCCGGGGCCCAGCATCCCGGTCAACCGGCCGAGGTGCGCAATATCTTCGGTTTCTCCCCGGCCCGCCTCGATGGCTTCAAGCATCCGGGCCGCCCAGGGAAGTCCCTCCCGGCAGGGCGTGCACCAGCCGCAGGATTCCCGCGCAAAAAAGCGAATGAGGTTCAAGACGAGGCCGACGATGCAGGTCCCCTCGTCGATCGCCACCAGGGTGCCGGTCCCCAGGCGGCTGCCGGCGGCCTCCATGCCGGAAAAATCCATTTTTGCATCGAGGTGCGCCGGGGTCAGCAGATCGGTGGACGCGCCGCCGGGCAGGACCGCCTTGAGGCGCATGCCGTCTTTCATGCCGCCGGCGTGCTCCTCGATGATCTCTCCCATGGTCGTTCCCAGGGGCAGTTCCCAGGTGCCGGGCCGACGGACATTGCCGCTGACCCCGTAGATCTTGGTGCCGCCGTCCGGCACCCGGCTCAAGGCACGGAACCCGGCGGCACCCCGTTCGATGATGTGGGGGATGTTGCACAGGGTCTCCACGTTGTTGGTCACGGTGGGTTTTCCCCAGAGGCCGACCACGGGCGGAAACGGCGGTTTGGCCCGGGGCACGGCGCGCTTTCCCTCCAGGGCGTTCAACAGTCCGGTCTCCTCCCCGCAGATGTAGCGGCCGGCGCTGCGGTGCACGTGAATCTCCAGGTCGAGGCCGGAGCCGAGGATGTTTTTGCCGAGATAGCCCCGGCCGCGGGCTTCCGTGACGGCGGCCGCCATCCGCTTCGCCGCCTCGCCGTAGGCCTCGCGCAGAAAAATGTAGGCGACTTCGGCCCCGACGGCATGGGCGCAGATGATGACGCCTTCGATCAATTGGTGGGGGTCGCCTTCGAGAAGGAGGCGGTCCTTGAAGGTGGCCGGTTCCATCTCGTCGCCGTTGACCACGACGTACTTGGGCCGGGGCGCGTCCGGGCCCATGGGCACGAAGCCCCACTTCAGGCCCGTGGGAAACCCGGCCCCGCCGCGGCCCCGGAGGTTCGATGCCTTGACTTCGGCGACGATCTCCGCCGGGCTCATGGCGGTGAGGGCCTTTTTCATGGCCCGGTAGCCGCCGGCCTTTTCATAATCGGCCAGGCCGAGGGGAGAACGGTCGGGCCGGATGTTTCGGGTGAGGGGGGTTTCCATCGGGTGACCTGTTACGGGTATGTCGCGAGAATGCGATCGATTTTATCCGGATTCAGTTCGCCGTGCAACGTATCGTCGATCATCATGACCGGTGCCCGGTCGCAGGCCCCCAGGCAGGCCTGGGGGAGCAGGGTGAACCGTCCGTCCGTCGTGGTCTCCCCGAGACCGATGCCGAGCCGTTGCCTCAGATGATCGATGAGGGGATCGGCCCCGAGGATCCAGCAACTCACGCTGTCGCAGACCCGGATGACGTGCCGGCCCACGGGTTTTCGAAAAATCAGGTTGTAGAAGGTGGCCACGGCATCCACCTCCGCCGGGGTCATGGCCAGAAAATCGGCGACCTCCGCGACGGCCGAATCCGAGACCCATCCCCGGTGGTGCTGGACGACCTTCAGCGCTTCGATGCAGGCGGCCTGTCTCACCGGGCAGCGCGGGAACTCGGCTTCGATTGCTTTTTTCTCCTCCGGGCTCAGCATGTTCCTTTTTCCTCAACGGTCCACATCGGCCATGACGTAATCGATATTGCCCAGGATCGCCAGGAGATCGGGCACCATCAAGCCCCGGCAGATGGCCGGCACCATTTGCAGGTGCGGAAACGACGGCGTCCGGATCCTCACCCGGTAGGCATGGATGTCGCCGTCGCTGATCAGGTAGTAGCTGTTGGCGCCCTTGGCGGCCTCGATGGGCACGCAGGCCTCGCCGGCCGGGATCACCGGCCCCCAGCTCACTCCCAGAAAATGGGTGATGAGGGTTTCGATGTCCTCCAGGGTCCGCTCCTTCCGGGGCGGGGTCGTCAGGGGGTGATCGGCCTTGTAAGGGCCGGCCGGCATGTTTTCCCTGCACTGGGCGACGATCCGAAGGCTCTGCCGGATTTCTTCCACCCGCACCAGGGAGCGGTCGTAGCAATCGCCGTGGACCGCGGTGGGAATGTCGAACTCGAACTGGTCGTATCCGGCATAGGGGCGTTTGCGGCGAAAATCCCAATCCAGGCCGCAGGCCCGAAGCCCCGGGCCGGTCGCGCCCCAGTCCTGGGCCGCGTTCAGGTCGTAGCGGCCGATGCCCTGGGTGCGGGCCTTGAAGATGCGGTTTTTCATCATGGCGGTATCGTACTCCTTGAGCCGGGCGGGCATGCGGCGAAGAAAATCAGAGACCAGCCGGTCCCAGCCCTCGGGCAGGTCCTGGGCCACGCCGCCGATGCGAAACCAGCCCGGATGCATGCGGCCGCCGGT
>JBJKPT010000049.1:0-4775 GCA_046706045.1 Desulfobacterales bacterium | reverse complement strand
CGCGGGACGCGGATTTCAAAGGGGTCCGCGAAAGGGTTGACCGCCGCGCCGATGAACATCCGCGGCGGTCGCGTGATCTCGTCCCCACCCAGAAACTTGCCCTCGTCGCGCATCTTCTTCACGGTCTGGATCAGTTGCATGGAATCCAGATCGTGAACGTTCTGGCCCTGGGCATGGTCGCCGAAACTCTGATGGTCGCCGGAAAGGCAGAGGATGTTGTGGATGTCGAAACTGGCCGCACCGAGAATATCGCTTTGCATCGCGATCCGGTTGCGGTCACGGGTCACCATCTGCAGCACCGGTTCCAGCCCCATCTGTTTGAGCCGTATGCAGGCGGCCAGGGAACACATCCGGCATACCGACGTCTGGTTGTCCGTGATGTTGATGGCGTCCACGTAGTCCTTGATCCGTTCCGCTTTCTGGCGGATGGCTTCCGGATCGCTGCCCCGCGGCGGACCGACTTCGGAGGTCACGGCCAGGTGCCCTTCGGAGAGGATTTTTTCCAGTTTGCTCGGCGTCGTCACGTTCATTGCTGCAAATCCTCCCTCACGACTTTTCGGGGCCCGCCGGCGCGATCGGTGGACCAGTCCTTGATGGGGCTGAGCGTTTCGTACTGGTCCTTCCGGTCAAGCGCTTTCAGCCGGTCGATGATCAACTGCCAAGCGCAGTCGAGGTCTTTGTTGATTTCGCACTTGCCCTTGGTCGAGCCGCCGCAGGGACCGTTGAACAGTCGCTTGGCGCACCGGGCGACCGGGCAGACGCCCGCCGTCCGGGCCAAAATGCACGAGCCGCAGGCTTGGCACCGCTCGGTCCATCGCCCGCGCTCTTCCGTGGCCCCGAGAAAGCAGGTATCGACCCCGGGCAGCACCGGCATCCGGGGGTATCGTTCCGCCATGAACTGAACGCCGACCCCGCAGGCGAGGCTTAACACGGCATCGTAGCCGTCGATGCGCTCGCGGAGCTCCTCCAGGTATTCGTTGTCGCACTGACGTTCCAGGGTCACTTCATCGACCTTGACCTCCCGGCCCTGATTCAGAAAATGCATGCGCAGGGCCGAAGCCAAGACACCGACTTCCTTCTTACCGCCGGCTTCGCAGACCGTGACGCATTCGTTGCAGCCGGCGATCAGGAGGCGGTCGTAGCCGCTGATCTCTTCGATGATCTCCGCAATCGGCTTCTTGTCCGCAACTATCATGGGAGGGACCTTTCTCTATTCGTCATTTGTCATTTGTCATTGGCTGTGCCCGTTCTGTCTTAATCCTTAATCCTTAATTGGCCGCAGGCGATTACGCCGCCTTGGCGTGCCGCTTGATCGGGTTCGGCCCGAGTTCGCGGATCGTTTCGGTCATTTCGGCGGCGAATCGGGCAAAGGTCGGCCCCTCGCCCGAGGAAAGGTTGAACATCCGCACCCGCTTTCCGCCGATGCCGATTTCATCCAGAATGGCGGCGACGTGCGCCACCCGTTTTTTTGCCCGCAGGTTGCCGGCCTCGAAGTGGCACTGGCCTTCCAGGCAGCCGAAAATACAGACCCCGTCCGCCCCTTTTTCAAACGCCCGCATCATGAGCAACACGTCCACCTTTCCGGTGCACGGCACCCGGATGATCTTGATGCCCGTCGGGTACGACAATCCCAGGGAACCTGCCAGGTCCGCCGCGGTGTACCCTCAGAAGTTGCAGGCAAAGGCCAGGATGGTCGGTTCGAAGGATTCGTTCATAACACCCCCTCGAGCAGGGCTTCGACCTTGCTCAGAATCTGATCGTCCTCGTACCAGTTCAGCTCGATGGCCTTGGCCGGGCACTCGGCGGTGCAGATCCCGCAGCCGTGGCACAAGGCCGGATCGATTTCGCTCACCCCGTCGGCGTTGATCTTCGGGACCCCATAGGGGCAGGAGCGCACGCAGATCAGGCAGGACGCGCATTTTTCCTGGTGCACCGTCGCCGTGACCGCCGAAAGGGTCAGCCGGTCCTGGGAGAGAAAGGTGGTCGCCCGGGAGGCGGCCGCCTGGGCCTGGGCGATGGCTTCGCCCAAAAGTTTGGGGCTGTGGGCCGTGCCGCAGACAAAGATTCCCTCGGTGGCCATCTCCACGGGCCTGAGCTTCACGTGGGCTTCCATGAAGTAGCCGTCCTCGTTGACGGCCAACTTGAGAATCGATGCCAGTTCATTCGTCTCGGCGGGCACCATCCCGGCGCTCAAGACCAGAAGGTCCGTGTCGGTGACAAGCTTGCGGCCGATGACGCGATCGGTGAACGTGACCTGAAGGCGCTCGCCCTCGGTGATGACCGCCGGCATGTCCTCCGGGGTGTAGCGGAAGAACATGACGCCCAAGCGGCGGGCTTCGGTGTAATATTCTTCCAGCAACCCGTAGGTGCGGATGTCGCGGTAGAGGACGAACACGTCCGCCGCAGGGTTGTCCTTTTTGATGTGCAGGGCGTTTTTCACGGCGGACTGGCAGCAGATCCGGGAGCAGTTGGGGTTTTCCTCGTTTCGCGAACCGATGCACTGAATCATGACCACCCGGGTGAGGTCGCCGGCCCCTTTTTCGTCGAGGCGCGCGGAGAGTTCCACCTGGGTGAGGACCCGCGGATCTTCGCCGTAGCGGAATTCCTTGGGACGGTACTCGTTCGCGCCGGTGGCCATGATGACCACCCCGTGATCGATCTTGCGCTCGTACATGCCGGGGCCGATGAGCTCTTCCGTGGTGAAGTTCCCCTTGAATCCGGAGAACCCGACGAGGAGCGACTGGGTAAGCACCTGGATCTTTTCGTGGCCGTTGACCCGCCGGATCAATTCGCTGAGGTAGGGTTTCACCGGACGGCCCTCGATGGTGGCCGTCAGCCGGTTGGCCATGCCGCCCAGGGTTGGCTCCTTTTCCACCAGAACGGTTTCAAAGCCCTGTTCGGCCAAACCCAGGGCCGCGGTCATCCCGGCCACCCCGCCGCCGACGACCAGGCCGCGCTTCACCACGGGAATGACCTTTTCGATCAGCGGATGCAGGGTCGCGGCCCGGGCCACGGCGCCGCGCACCAGGGCCTTGGCCTTCTGGGTGGCGGCCTCGGGTTGGCCGGCGTGGGTCCAGGAGTTTTGGTTTCGGATGTTGGCCATTTCAAAGAGGTATTTGTTCAGGCCGCAGGCTTCGAGCGTATCCATGAAAATCGGCTCGTGGGTTTTGGGCGTGCAGGCGGCGACGACGACCCGGTTCAAGCCCTCGGTCCGGATGATCTCCTTTATCCGGTCCTGGGCATCCTGGGAGCAGGTAAAGAGGTTCTGGCCGGCGAAGACGACGCCGGGAAGTCTCCGGGCATAGTCTTCCACGGCGTTGCAGTCCACCGTGCCGGCGATGTTGATGCCGCAGTTGCAGATGAAGACGCCGATCCGCGGCTCCTGGCCGGTGACATCGATGGGGGGCGGCACGGCGACGGATTTGGTCCGGCTCCCCCGGGCCGCATTGAGACGGGCTCCGGCGAGGCAGGCGGCGGCGCTAGCCTCGGTGACCGAACTCGGGATGTCCTTGGGTCCCTGGAACACACCACAGGCGTAGACCCCGGCCCGGCTGGTCTCGACGGGCGCGAACGGGTCGGTCTTGGCGAACCGGTAACGGTCCACCTCGACACCGAGCCGTTCGGCGAGGGCCGCGGTCTCTTTGGAAATCTGCAACCCCACGGACAGCACCACCAGGTCGAAGATCTCTTGCCGGACGATGCCGTCCTCGTCGGCATAGCGGAGGCAAAGCTCGTCCCGGCCGGGCAGGGGGTCGACGGTGTGCACGCGCGCCTTGACGAAGTGCACGCCTTCCTTGTCACGGGCCCGGTTCAGGTATTTTTCGTATTCCTTCCCGAAACTCCGAATGTCCATGTAAAAGATCGTGCAGTCCAGATCCCCCCCGGCGTGCTCCTTGGCGATCATGGCTTCCTTGATCGCGTACATGCAGCAAACCGACGAGCAATAGCCGTTGCCGCACCGGTTGGTGTCCCGGGAGCCGACGCACTGCAGCCATGCGATTTTTTTCGGCGCCGTCTTGTCGGAGGGGCGCACGAGGTGTCCCATGGTCGGCCCCGAGGCGGAAAGGATCCGCTCGATCTCGAGGCTGGTCAGGACATTCGGGTGGCTGCCGTATTTGTAAAAGGGCTCCAGATCCGACGGGTCGAAGGCTTCGCTGCCCGGGCAGAGCACCACGGAGCCGACGTCGATGTCGGCGATCCGATCTTTTTGGTCGTGGATCACGGCATGGGCAAGGCAGGCGTTCACACACTGGTAGCATTCGGAGCAGATACCGCACTTCAGGCAGCGGCTGGCTTCTTTTTTCGCCTCTTCTTCGTTATAGCCGAACGAGACCTCGAGGAAATTGCATTCCCGGGCCTGCGGGTCGAGGCAGCGAACCGTCACCCGTTCCTTGTGCGGCTCGCTCAGGATGTCGGGCCTTTCAAAAAGCCATTCTTTTTGGCGCCCCTCTCTTAAGTCTTCTCCTTTTATATACCGGTCGATGCTTTCGGCCGCCTCCTTCCCACACGAAACCGCTTCCACGACGGATTTGGGCCCATAGAAGGCATCGCCTCCGGCAAAAACCCATTTTATCGGCGTCTGCAGCGTCATCGGATCGGCCTGGATCCCATTGAGCCTGGTGAGGGCCACGCCCTGCTGGGCAAGGTACTCCGTATTGGTGGCTTGGCCGATGGCAATAATCACGGTATCGCCGAAAAAAGCCTCGCAGGCGCTTTCGTCGTACTGGGGAGAAAAACGCCGATTTTCATCAAAAACAGTGGTGCAGGTCTTGAAT
>JBJKPT010000048.1:0-7547 GCA_046706045.1 Desulfobacterales bacterium | reverse complement strand
GGTACGATCCGGAATTTTTCCAAGGGGCAGCCCGGATACGAAATCCGTTGATGGGGCCACCAGCAGCACGTCGGCCATGCGTTCGGCCGACGGCAGCCGCCAGGTGAAGCGTTTGTCGAGCCATCCGGGGATGATTCGTGTCATGAAATGGGGGTAGAGCACCACGCGCCCCACGGGGACGTTGAAATCGATGTCGAGGTGGTAATCGATAACCCCGCCGTCGCGATACGTCCCCGGAGGGGCGTCGGGCACTCCGGTCACCCCGCTCATGACCAGGGGAATGCTTCCCGAAGCTAGGAGCATCGGCCGGAAATTGTTTCGGCTAAGGGGGATGTGGCGGATGGGAAATCCGTTCATTCCGAGAAACGGCGGGGAGCCGCGGCCGTCTCGGGCCAGTGCCCGCTCGAAGAAAAGCCCCAGAAACCGCCGGTGGACGAGGTTTGCCGCCGCAGCCAGCGCAAGGCCCGTGCCCAGTGCCACGGGCGCGTCCCGGGCGGTGATCCCACGGCAGCGAACGGCCATGAAGCAGAGCCGGTATTGGGGATGGCCGAGCACGGCCTCCACCATGTTCTCATCCAGATAGGCGGCCATGATCCGGCGGCTTTCGGTGCTCACTTCCGCCGGGGTGGGTCGCGAGGCATAGCGTTGCCCCATGTACGCCGCTTCAAAGGCATCGAGCGCCGCCACCGGATCGGGTTGGGCCGCGGCGGCGAACCGCCAGGCGCCGATGGACGCCCCCAGAAGATGCAAGGGCCGATTGCGCCCGTAAAACCACTCGCCAAAAAGATAGCGATCCAGTCCGCCGAGCACCAGCCATTTGGGCCCTCCGGCGGCGCCGGCCACCACGTCCACCATCTCCGGCGTCAACCCGCCGTCTTTTATCCGCGTCAGTGCCCGCTTGCCGGCGAGGAATGCAAGGGAACGGGTCATCGTCGGTTGCGCTCCGTGTCCGGTGTTGCCGGTGCGTCGACGCAAAAAAACGCCTCGTCGAATTCCGGCCGGTCCTTGTATTTTTCCATAAATAGGCCGGGCAACCGGTCCATGCCCTGAAAGAGGCCCGAATCCACCGGGATGCCGGCCCGGTGAAAGGCGGCGACCACGTCCTCGGGTTTCGGCGGGCAGCCCTTGACGGGGATGGCCTCCAGGATGTCCGGATGGTTGCGGTTGGCCTTGGTCATGCACCGGCCCAAGAGGATCGTTTTTTTCTTTCCCGGGGTGGGGCGCATCATTTTACCGGTCAACACCTCGACATCGTCAAAGGGCTCGCCCTTCCAGGCAAATCGGATCGCCGAGAGGATGACACCGTTTAGGGCCGAACAATACGTGCACATCGAGGTATCGTATTTGCGGTAGGAAAGGCCCCGGATTCCCTGTCGGGCCAGGGGCAGGGGCAGGGCGCCGCCGGTCTCTTCGCTGTATTCGAAATCGTAGGCATGGGGCCGGGCCACGTCCGCGATGGCAAGGCCGGTCACCCGTACATCGGAGAGATCCACGGGCCGGCCGTGGTTGGCGGCGGCATGGGCCAGGTGCGGCACGTCGGCCGGCTCGTGCCCAAGGACCCGGGCCCCGACCATGTCGCCGGAAAGCACGTCCCGCGCGGCGAGCAAAATGTCGCTGCGGTGCATCTTGCCATCAAAGCCCGGGCCCCGTTCATTGGTGAAGATGCCGTCGTAGACGGTGAGCATCGACGGCATGGCATCGGCCAGCCGTGCGATGTGAAAGTGGAGATCCCGTTCCGGATCGGCGTTGTGGCATGTCTTTCGGGAGTTGATGTCGATGAGCCCTTTGAGGTTTTTGATGCCGAGGCTCACCACGGTCTGGTTGTGGGCCTTCATCACCGGAAGGTTCACAATGAAATCGCTTTCCACGGCGTCGACGGCGAACTTGAGCGTTACGCCGGAGCCCAGATCGATGGAGGTAAACGGTCGGTCAAAAACATTGACCGGGACCACCCCGTAGCGATCCTTCAGCCGCTGGTAGCCGAGCTGTTCGAAGGCATGGGCCGGTGTGGCGTCATCTTTGGGCTCGGCCGTGATCATGCCCTCGCCGATCACGATGTGCCGGACGCCGTGATCGGAAAGCAGGCGCACCACGTCCTCGACCACCCGGGAGGTGGTGACCACCCCCCACTTGGGAAAGGTCACGGCCCGGGTCCAGAACACGATGTTCGGCTTGATGAAGACCCGGTCGTTGACCGTGAGGCCCTTAAATCCGTCGACGGCGTCGACCACCCGGCGCACGGAGGTGAGCGGGGTATCGTAGCGGCCGATGGCAACGGTGTGGCATTTCATGGGGAAATCTCCTTGTCGGATTCAGAACACAAAACTCATCGCTTTTCGCTTTAGCTGAAATTTCAAATAACTGTCAATGTTTTTCGAACGATTGTTCATTTTATCTTGACAGTTTTCACCCGCTGGGGCTACACATTCGTTAAAATGAATTTTGCCGATTTCAAACACCGGGTGGATATCTCCAGCATCGACCTTTGCCGCGAGACCTTTGCGTTCCACAACGCCGACATCCGGATTAAAAAGGAACAGACCGGGATCCGGAACCTCCAGCGGATCTTTGACGCCTGCCTGCGCCTGAGCAACCGCAAGGGCTTCCAGGCCATGACCATGCGGGAGCTCAGCCGGGAGTCCGGGCTGAGCCTGGGCGCCCTCTATGCGTATTTCCCGGGGAAAGACGCCCTGCTGAGCATGCTTCAGCACCGGCACCGCACGATCACCCGGCGCATTCTGGAATCCCATGTCGCCGCATCGCCCACTCCCCGGGAAAAGCTTACGGCCGCCGTGCGCACCCATCTCTACCTGAGCGAAATCCTCCAGCCGTGGTTCTATTTTTCTTTCATGGAGGCGAAGTATCTCTCCGCCGGTGAAAAAAAGGAAGCGGTGGCAAGCGATCTGTTCACCGCGCAACTCTTTGTCGATATTCTCGAGGCCGGTGAGCAAAACGGCGATTTCACGTGCCGGGACCACCACATTTCGGCAGGACTCATCAAGGCGATGCTTCAGGATTGGTAACTCAAACGAAAAAAACACGCCCGCCGCGGCATCGACGTGGATCGATACGCGGATCACGTGCTCGGATTCATCCACGCGTATTACGGCATTTCCCATGAGTGAAACGGCCCATGGCCGTTACCGGCCGCCGCTCACCCGCACGATTCTTGACGCCCGCTCACGGATGCGCTAATTTTCTAACAGTATTCTAACATTCAACGCATCGCGATCACGAGCGGCCCGAGCATGAACCTGTCTTCCCAGTGGCGTGACCTGCTTTGTCCAGGCGACGCCGATGATTATATCAAGACCCGCCATCGTCGTCCGTTTTCCCCCGATGCCGTCGGGTATTGCCCGGCCAATGCCTGGTGGCTGTGCGAATTGTCGCGGCTGGTCTATCGCCGGGGGCCCGAAGAAGCCGCCTTCGATGGCTGCCTGCCGACACGCCAAGCCGTCCTTTTCGAGGTCGGTCTTCGGGAGTGGGCATTTTTCAATCACGGCGGAGCCCAGGCAGCATTGGTGATCTCCGATGGGCAGCATCACCCCCCGTTTTGTGCGCTGGTCTTTCGTGGTACCCAGGGTCGAATCCCCAACTGGCTGACCAACCTGGATGCGGCCCCGGTCCCCTGGCGGGCGACGGCCAAGGTCCATCGCGGGTTCAAGCGTCTCTTCGATGGGATCTGGCCGCATATCGCACCACTGCTTTCGGTGATCGACATTCCGCTTTACTACACCGGCCACAGCCTCGGCGGCGCGCTGGCCACCCTTGCCGCCGCCGTTCACCCCCCCGATGCCCTTTACACCTTCGGTTCCCCCCGGGTCGGAAACGCCGCCTTTGCCCGCGGACTTGACGGCGTGCCGGTCTATCGGGTCCGAACCGCAAGCGACATTGTCACCACGATTCCGCCCGCCGGCCCGCCCTTCGGCTATTGCCACGTCGGCATTCCCCAGCGGCTGGCCGTGGAGGGGACCGGCGTCGGCCGGCACGGAGCCACGTCTCTCCGCCGGGCCTCGATCCGGCACCCGGCACCGGCGCTTTCCCTGGCCGTTACTCCCGAATTTCTTTTCGACCACGCCCCGGTTCGCTACAAACGCATCATCGAAACCTCGCCGGCAGCAGACGGTATTGCGGTCGGCGGCCTGCCGCATCCAGGGTAGCAAAGGGCGGGACCGATGCACCCCAATCCTGGCCCATGCCCAACCGCCCGCGGTTTCCCCAGCAACGGTTTTCGGAACCCGTGGATGGTGCATGTCTTTTTTCTGAAACCCTTTGACGGACGGCTCGGAGAGGGCCGGCGAAACGCCTCTCTCCGGGCGAAGGGGAGGGGCGAATGCGGGGATAAAAAAGCTGTCCAATACCGCTCAAGGTGTGTATAATAACCAGCTGGGCCAAAATTTTTATGCGTCTGGTGCCAGCGCCGATTGGGGCTTTTTCAGGCGACTTCAGGGCACCGCTCATTTCATGTACCGTCCATGCGCCGCAGGAACGTCGAGTTGGTGAGGTAATTGAATGCCCCCGAACCCTTCCGTGTCCATGCCGTTTCCGGATACCCAAGCCGAGGTTTTCGATGCGCACACCGCCAAATTCCAACGGTTGATTTCCGAGCGGATCATCACCCGGCAGGAATTTCAAAATATCGTCAATCGGTCCAATGCCGACGGCACCCCCATCGAAAACCTTTTGATCACCGGGCATGTCCCCAAGTACGAAGTGCTGCGCTGCATCTCGGAGCACCATGGCCTGCCTTTTCTGGAATACGACGAGGGGTTGTTGCTTCCCCCCGAAGTCGCCCACCGGGTAAATCTCGAAAAACTTAAAGTCTCCCTCTGGTTTCCCCTTGGAATTGTCGACGGGGTGGCGCGGGTGGTGGTCGCCGATCCGGCGGTGCCGGGACTCCTGGAAGAGATCAAAGAAACATTAAAGGTTACGGCGCTCTTGCCGTTTGTCGCCCTTCCCTCCGATGTCATCCGACTCATCGAAAACCAGCAAGACGTCAATCCCAACTTTCCCCCTTCCTCCGGACGGACCCCTCTTGCCCGGTTGCGCACGGCCCTGGCCGACGGCAGGACGGAGATGTCCCATTACCGGACGTCGCTGGCGGTGGGCCGAACCGGCCTCGCGTTGATGCGCACGGGGATCTCGTTCATGTCCATCGCCATGATCCTTCTGAAGATCTTCGGTTTTGGCTATCTTTCCATTCTCGCTGCGATGCTGATGGTGATCGGGCTGGTCATGAGCGTTGACGGGCTCAAGTGGTACCTGCCGACCCGGGATGCGTGCCGCGACCGCGTCGTTTTCGAGGGTTCGCAGCCGACCTTCGGCACCACGGTGCTGCAACCCCATTTCGGACGGGACTCCCTGGACGTCGTGCGTTCCGCGCCCATCGCCGGGGCCGAAGAACTGCGCAGCCGGTGGAACCGGCTGACCCCGGTGATGCGGCGACGGTTTCTGGCCATCGACCGGACGGACCTGTCCGAAGAGCGCACCGTGCTTGCCGCCTACCGCTCCTCCATGGCACGGGCCCGCACGGGGCTCGCATTCACCCGCACGGGGATCGCCTCCGTGGGGCTCGGTATCGCCATGTTGCGGCAGTTTCCCGGCGGATCGTGGATGATTTTCTACGGGGTATTGATCTTCATCGGGGTGGCCATGGGACTGGAAGGCGTGCGCTGGTACCTCCCGGGCCGGGAGGCCGGAAAGCAAAGCCTCGACGCCGTGCAGCAGACGCAAAAGCGGCAATCCATCTGGAAGTTCATGTTCCCCCCGCCCCAGAAAGAGCTCCGTCCGGAGATGGTCGCCCCCCTTTCCATCAAGGGGTCCAATGCCCCCGGCATCTGGGGCACCACCGGGCTTGCCTTGGACCGCACCCTGATCGCGGACCGGCGAAACGTCAAGGCCCGGCTTCGCACCGTCATGGCCCGCTCCAGAACCGGCATGGCCTTCATCCGGACCGGCGCCCGGATCTTTTCCGTGGGACTCGGACTGGCCGTTTATTTCGGGACCGCCAACCTCCTGTGGACGATTTTTAACGCCGCGCTCATGGTGATCGGACTGATCCTGATCGTTGACGGTCTCTTCTGGCATCTGCCCGCGGAAAAAATACGGAACAATTTCCCCTACTGTTTCGGGGAGATGGAAATCGCCTTTCCCGATTATGCCAAACCCACGTCGACCTGGAAAAAGGTGGTGTTCAGTCATGAAGACTTCTGAACTCACATATTCCGATTGTACGGCCCTGTTCGAGCCCCTGGTGACCTCCGGGGAACTCAGCGCGGAACAGTTGAAGAGCGCCTGGGAAGAGGCGGACCAGCGCAAGATCCATCTGGAGCGCGTGCTTCGCTTCGAGCGCAACATCACCCGGCGGCGGTTGTTGGAAGTGCTGGCCGCCTACTACCAATGCGACTGGGCCGAATACGACGAGCGGCGGCCCGTCCCCATGGAACTGCTGAAGGGCCTGGAGAGCGGTTCCCTTCTCGCCCACCTCTGGTTTCCCGTGATCCGGGACGGCGACACGGTGATCATCGCCGCCAACAACCCCCGAAATCCGGCCATGCGGGCCGATGCCCGTCGCCTGATGACGGCCCCCAACCTGGAATTCCGGGTGGCCCTCACCGAAGACATCGTGGCCTATATCCAGGATTTCACCAACGGGCCGCCCGAGCACCTGATGGGAAACGAGCGGACCGGGCTTGCCTACTGGCGCAACACCATGGCCCGGTGGCGGACACGGCTCGCCTGCTACCGGACGGATTTCGCCATGGCCAGGACCCATTTAAGCCTTCTGCGCGGGGGGCTCGGCATGATCACCATCGGCCGGGCCATGGTTTTTATTCATCCCCACAGCCGGATCATGCTTCTCTATTGGCTGATGATCGGCATCGGCTTTGCCCTGGTCATTCTGGGTCTTTACAGCTACGCCCGGATCAAGCGGGCGATCATGCGACCCCCCAAGCTCCAGACCCTGGTGGTAGTGACCTCGGCAAGCCTTTATTTTTTTGAGAACTACCAGTTTGCCCAGAACAAACCGGAGGATCCCAAAAGCAAAAAGACCATGCTGTCCCGACTGGCCGACATGATCCCCTCCTGCTGTGTCTATATCGATTCCTCCCTTGACAACAAGGTGCGCTCCTATCTGGCCCACGAGCGAAACTCCCTGGCCGCCCAACGCACCGTTCTCGGCTGCTACCGCACGATTTATGCCCGGGCACGGACCGGATTGTCCTTTATCCGGACCGGGGTCTCATTTGCGAGCATCGGCATCGGCTTGATGGGCTATTTCGGCTTCGATGCCCTGACGCTTTTGGATTGTTTTCTGATCCTTGCCGGGATCCTGATGACCGTCGACGGCGTGATGTGGTCCTGGCCCGTGCGCAAGGAAAAACACGAAGCGGGCGGGTGCGCCGTGGTATCCTGAGGCTCGGGGCGAGGTTGAAGACAACGCTATGAAAATCGTTCAAAAAACGGTCGTTGCCAACCTGTTTTACATTGTCCTGATCGCCCTGATCGGTTTTTTTGCCTACCAGAACGTGAACCTGGTGCTGACC
>JBJKPT010000047.1:0-2003 GCA_046706045.1 Desulfobacterales bacterium | reverse complement strand
GTTTCCGAGCTTGGTCTTGGTCTGGCCTTCCAATTGAGGATTTTTTATCCGTATGCTGATCACGGCGGTGAGACCTTCCCGGACGTCGTCACCGCTGATTTTGGCCTGCATGTTTTTGGGAAGATTTCCGCCCGTTGAGTAATTGTTGATCGCCCGGGTCAGTGCGGCTTTAAAGCCGATCAGGTGAAAGCCACCTTCAACGGTATTGATGTTGTTGGCGAAAGAGAAAATGTTTTCCTTGAAGGTATCGTTGTATTGAATGGCGACTTCGATCTGGACATCGTTTCGGCTTCCTTCGATCAAAAACGGTTCATGAAGGGCCGTGTGATGCCGGTTTAAGTATTCGACGAAAGAGACGATACCGCCCTCGTATAAAAATTCGTTTTTTATTTCATCCCGCTCATCAATGATTTGAAGACGAAGCCCGCGATTGAGGAATGCGAGTTCCCTCAAACGCCGACTGAGAATATCGTAACTGAAAACAGTGGTGTTGAAGATCGTGTTGTCCGGGATAAAATGGATTTTGGTGCCACGCTTTTCCGTGTCGCCGATCACCCGCAGCTCAGAGGTTTTCACCCCTTTTTCATAGGTCTGGTAATAGATTTTGCCCTTTGAGTAAATTTCCACCTCAAGAACATTCGAAAGGGCGTTGACCACGCTGACCCCCACTCCGTGGAGGCCACCGGATACCTTGTAAGTGTCGTTGTCGAATTTTCCGCCGGCGTGCAGTTTGGTCAAAACGACCTCGACGGCGGGAACTTTTTCGGTTTTGTGGATGCCCACGGGTATACCGCGACCATTATCTTCGACGCTGATGCTGTTGTCCGCGTGAATGGTGGTAATCACCTTGTCGCAATACCCAGCCATGGCCTCGTCGATGCTGTTGTCCACCACTTCGTAAACGAGGTGGTGCAAACCGGCAACATCCACATTTCCAATGTACATTGATGGACGCAGCCGGACCGGCGCCAGTCCTTCGAGGACATTGATACTGCTCTCATCGTAGACTTTATCCATAGAATTAAATTTTCATTGGCATGATGACGGTAATAAAGTGATGGGCATCTTCGAACCCATTGAGAAGACAGGGCTTATCCTCGTTGACAAGGGTGAGAAACACCTTTTCGCCATCGATCTGGCTGATGGCATCGCTAAAAAAGCGCGGATTGAACGCAACGGTAATTGGTTTGCCGTTGTACTCGATCGCCATCTCTTCTTTGGATTCGCCGATATCGGGGTTGGTGGAGTTGATGAGCAGTCGGTGCTCTGAAAAGTCAAAAATGACGCCTTTATAAGTATCCGTGCTCAGAATGGACATCCGGCGCACCATCATTTGAAATTCCGCCTTGTCGAGCACAATGGGATCCACATCCGGTTTTTTCACCAGCCCGTGATAATTTGGAAATTCACCTTCGAGCAGCCGAACGATCAGGGTTTCCGTTGGTTTTTTCATGATGAAATGGCTGCTCTTGAAGCCGAGATCGACGTTTCCGATGGTTTCAAGAAATTTAGCGACTTCGTTTAGCGCCTTTTTCGGAACAAGGATCCCGCCGTCGATGGTGAGGGTGCCGCCCGCTTCGACCGGATAATCGACTTTCGATAAGCGGCTGCCGTCCGTCGCGACGAGGCGAACCATGGGAGGAGAATCCTTGGGCAATTCTTCCTCAGGCACGGAGTCGATAAAAACACCGAGAATATGGGCGCGCTTGTCTTCGGTCGGTCCGATCAGAAGGGTTTTTTCCACCATTTCCTTGAAGGCGGTGCTGTTGATGCTGAAAAATGGGACGTCGTCGATCACCGGGATTTCCGGAAAGTCTGCCGGGTCCATGCCTACCAGATGGTATTCCACATTGCCGTTGCCGATGGTGATCCACCGGTTTTCCTCTTCAAAAATACGGATATCCTCCCGAGGAAATTCCCGTACAATTTCAAATAATTTCCTGGAATTGAGGGCAACCGCCCCCTCTTCTTCAACCTCGGCGGCAAATTCTCCCTCGAACGCC
>JBJKPT010000046.1:0-7054 GCA_046706045.1 Desulfobacterales bacterium | reverse complement strand
ATCCATACGGTGACGCACGGAGATGGTCGAGGCGCCTGGGGCGCAAGGCGCGAGAAGCGAGGATACCAGGCGTATGTGAGCGCCGAGCAACGCTGCGGCCCTGGATGAATCGGCCATCGAATGCCATTGTCATGATGCCCATGACCACTAAGGGAACGTACCGATGAACACCCTCACGTGGATGCAAGACATTCGGCCGATTCTCAACCTTATTTTATCCCTGGCCGAGCATTTCGGTTTGATCTCTGCGGCGGCATTTATCCTGCTCTCCTCGCGGGCCCTGCAACGGATGATCTCCGGGGACCTGACCCTCAAAGACAAACTGGCGATGATCATTTTTTTCGGGGCCTTCGGTATCTTCGGCACCTATGACGGCGACGCGGTGCGGGGGGTCATTGCCAATCTGAGGGCCGTCAGCATGATTACGGCCGGGTTGCTGGGGGGACCGGTGGTGGGCATCGGTGCCGGGCTGATCGCCGGAGGCCACCGGTGGCTCATCGATATGGGTGGGCTGAGCGCCCTGCCGTGCGGGCTCGCCACCTTTCTGGAAGGCACCATGGCGGGTCTTGTCTCCAGCCGGCTGAAGGAGGGGGTGCTCAGCTGGCGCATCGCCTTTGTTCTGGGGATCGTCGGAGAGTCCATGCACATGGGGTTGATCCTGGTCATGGCCCATCCTTTTGAAACCGCATTCGCGGTGGTGAAGCTGATCGGCATCCCCATGATCCTGCTCAACTCGGTCGGCGCCGCCTGCCTGGTGCAGATGCTCCGCATGGTGGCACGCAACCGCGAACGGCGGGCATCCATTCAGGCCCGAAAGGCCATGACCATCGCCAACCGCACGGTCATTCACCTGCGAGAGGGACTCAACGAGGCCTCGGCCCGGGCCACGGCCGACATCATTCATGACGAAACACGGGTTTCCGCTGTGGCCATCACGGATGACCGGCGACTGCTGGCATTTGTCGGCGCCGGTGCGGAGTCGTACCCGATGGGGCAGAAATTATGGTCCCGAACGACCATGCGGGTACTGGAAACCGGGGAGGCGGTTTTTGTGAAGGACCGGACCGCCGAAACGGAGGAGGTCCCGCAGTCGATTTTTAAATCGGCCATTGTGGTCCCCCTCAAAAAATCAAAACACGTCATCGGTACGCTCAAATTCTACGGCGACAAAAAACATCCGCTCAATCACATCGATTTTGAAATCGCCTCGGGCCTGGCCGATCTCTTTTCGACCCAACTGGAACTCGAAGACATCCAGATCAAGGCCCAACTTCTGGCGCGGGCCGAAATCAAGCGCCTGCAAGCCCAAATCAACCCCCATTTCCTCTTTAACTCCCTGAACACCATCGCCTCCTTTTGCCGCTCCAACAGCAACCGGGCCCGTCAACTGCTCCTGGAATTGTCGACCTACCTGCGTCGCAACCTTCAGGACAAGCGCGAATACATCCCGCTTCGAGATGAAATGGCGCAGGTCCAGTCCTATCTCGCCATCGAACATGCCCGTTTCGGCGATCGCATCCGTTTTGAAATGGCCATCGAACCCATGGCCGAGGAGTGGCCCGTCCCCCCCCTGATCGTTCAGCCCCTGGTGGAAAACGCCGTCCAGCACGGCCTTTCCGGCAAGGAGGAAGGCGGAAAAATCTGGGTGCACGTCAGCCGCGACAACGGGGATTTGAAGATCCGGGTCAAGGACGATGGGGTGGGGATGTCGGCCGTGGCGATCGACAAGGTGATTGCGGCCGAAAGGCCGCTCCGATCCAGGACCTCCGGCCTGGGCCTGCGGAACGTGAACCAGCGGCTGGAACACATTTATGGCCCACCCTACCGCCTGCAGATCGCGAGCGAACCGCACCAAGGGACCGTGATCACGCTGCACCTTCCGTTTATCCAGCCGGCCATGGAAGAGACGTTGCGGGCGGTTGGCTGATCCCGGCAAGCGGCCCTGCTTTTCTCACGCCGGGGGAGCGTTTCGTTTAGGGCAGGATTGTTCGCAGGCGCGGCAGTACCGGATCGGTCGGGACCGGAGGATCGGTTCCGGGGCTGCCGGGTGCACCGGGTTCGCCCCGGCCTCGTCGGCGGCCATCTGGAGCGCGCACCGGCTCCGGTCGTAGGCGCCACCATGAAACGCATCCCGCGGGCACGCCCGGCGGCAGGGCATGGGACAGCCGTCGCAAGGCGAAAACGGGATCGGCCCGGTGGCGTTGAGCACCCGGTCCAGGAACAACGCCCGCAGCCGCACGCGGGTGCCGAACCCGGGGGTGACCAGCAAGTTGTTTGCGCCGATGGCTCCAAGTCCCGCCAGCACCGCCGCATCCTTCAAGAATATGCCGCCTTTTTCCACGTGGTAGGGGAGGCTGCGGGCCGAAATCCCCCATTGCGCCCGGAGCCATGCCTTGAGGATGCCGGCCGTTTCAATGAGCCTTCGGTTTCCCGGGGTGCCCTTGTCCCCGTCCCACCAGTCCAGCTCGGGCGCTTCCGGCGGGTGCACCAGGGCCAGAACCAGGATGGACCCTTCGCCTCTCCAGGGGACGGGCGCTGCGTTCGTGTGGGAAGGAGCGTCCCGAAGACGCTCCAGATCCGCGATTCCGGCCATGGAGGCGCCGGCGGAGCGTGCGCGATCGATGATCGCCGAGGATGTCGGGCGGTTTCCCATGGGCAATCGTTTAAAGAAATCGGGGTGATTTGTCAAAGGACGCCGTTGGGCCATCGTGTCATGCGGTCAGGGTTGTGGAGGGCCATATCCTTTGCCGCGTGCCGTCGGAATCGTTCCCGAAGCACCGGCCTCGATTCCGAGCATGGGTTGATATTTCAGGAAAAATCTATATGATATTTAGACGGTGATGGAGTTCACCGAAGATCGCCGCCATGGCTGATGACTCCTATTCAGGCAAATCCTGCGGTAGGAGTCCGAAGCCCCGCAAGACAAACTCCTACCGGTAACATCGGAGGAGTTTTTTTAATGGACGTCACCCCTCGAAATCCTCTTGCGACCCCGCCTGAGCTCGCTGGCACGTCACCCCCCTCCGGAGACCCGCCCAATCATTCGCGCGTGGCGTTTCACAGCATCCTGTTTGAAGAGGCGGCGCCGATAAATCGAGAAGCACCCGAAACGCCGGCCTTTTTCGTCGATTTGAATCTGGATCAGGTCATCGATGCCATCACCGCAGGAAGAGAGGAATACAATTTAAAGCCCTTTTTCTACATTCCCCTGAACCGCAGCGAGGCGATCCACTATCGGCACGAAATTATGCAGGATCTCGAAAATGAAATTCTTTTCAAGGCGATAGGATCATTTTCGAAGAAGATGCGCATCATGCGCGAACATCGTGATCAAGCGGACAAACTCTATTACCAATATCAAAAGGAGAGATGGTTTCTGGAGGCCGTATCGGTTTATTGCGATGCCGTCAATTGCCTGGTACATGATTTGTCGCTTGCCGAGATAAAATCGTCAGGTTTTTCACGCTTTCGCAACTACGTGACCGGCTATGCCGGATCCGACGCATTTATTTCACTTCTGACATCGACAAAAAAAAATATATCTGATTTGTCTTCTATAAAATATTGCATGCTCATCAGGGATAACGCCGTCAGGGTTTCTAAATATGAATTTGAAACAGATTATAGCGCCGATGTAGAGAAAACGTTCGAAAAATTCAAACAAGGTGCGGTAAATGATTACACATTTGAGCCCCACGACTATGTTGAAATGAACCATGTCGAAGCGGGAGTTCTCGATTTGGTCGCTCAGCTGTATCCCGAGATATTTTTAAACCTTGATGATTATTGTAGGCAGAACATCGACTATCTGGATGAGACCATAGGGGTTTTTGACCGGGAAGTTCAGTTTTATATTTCCTGCTTAGGGTTTGTCAGCAGATTCAAACAAGCCGGGTTGAAATTTTGTTACCCGCAAATGTCCAAGAAAAATAAAGATGTTTTCAGTTTCGAGGGATTCGACTTGGCGTTGGCCAACAAACTTATCAAGGATAATGCAACCGTTGTCTGCAATGACTTTTATCTCAAGGACAAGGAACGCATCATCGTGGTATCCGGTCCGAATCAGGGGGGGAAAACGACGTTTGCCCGCACGTTCGGGCAGTTGCATCATATGGCCGCCATCGGCTGCCTCGTCCCTGGCCGTGCGGCAAGGCTTCATCTGTTCGACCACCTGTTTACGCATTTTGAGAAAGAAGAAAATATCAACAATCTCAGAGGCAAGCTTCAGGATGACTTGATCCGGATTTACGACATTTTAGAAAGCGCCACCTCGGAGAGCATTATCGTAATGAATGAAATATTTACTTCGACGACCTTGCAGGATGCGGTTTTTTTGGGGAAAAAAGTACTCGAAAAAGTCAATCGATTGGGTCTGCTTTGCGTCTTTGTCACATTTATCGATGAACTGGCGTCCATGAGCGACAAAACCGTCAGCATGGTCAGCACGATCGTGCCTGAAAATCCGGCCCGGCGAACGTATAAAATTGTGAGGAGACCGGCCGATGGACTTGCCTACGCCCTGTCGGTGGCTGAAAAATATCGGCTCACATTCGGCTATTTAAAGGAGCGCATAAAATCATGAAAGTCTTTCTCATGTACAGAGATCATGATTTCGACATGAAACAGGAGTTGTCATTTAATGCGCAAGCATTGACGCAAGACTTGGAGCTGAACACACTTTTTAACGCCATGTCGCGCGGTGATAAATTTTTGTTTGACGTTGCCGAAAAGGCAGTTTTGTCATCCGTGGTGGACCGGGGAACAATATTGAATCGACAGAGCATTCTTAAGGACTGTTTGAAGAATGCTTCCATCGTCAGGGAAATATTTGATATCATCGTTGAAACAACCAAAAATAAAAAAACCCGATATTATGGTTTTTACAGCCGTTATCCGAGTTCGATTCTTTATGCCTCGATAGAAGTGATGCAAATGCTGGTAGGGCAGCTAAAAAAAATAAAAAAATTATCTGAAACACATGCAGAAAGTTTTGAGTCGGAAGGGTTTACCAATCTTTTTCAGATGATCAATAATGAATTGACCGATGAATATTTTTCCTGCGTTCAGGATCATTTGAAAGAATTGAAATTTCGTAACGGTATTCTGATCAGTGCGGAACTGGGGGCCGGGAATAAAGGCGTCCATCATGTGCTTCACAAACTGCAAAACAAAAAGGCGGGTTGGCTGAAACGGCTTTTTTCCAAAAGCGACAAGACCTACACGTATCGCATTGCCGACCGCGATGAGAACGGGGCCAGGGCATTGACGGAACTGAGAAACCGGGGGCTCAACCTCGTGGCGAACGCGCTTGCCCAGTCAAATGATCACATCCTCGGCTTTCTGGATGTACTGCTGACCGAATTGGCCTTTTACGTGGGCTGCCTGAATCTTCATGAACGCCTTTCACGTATCGGAATGCCGGTCTGCTTTCCCGTGCCCGAAGCCCCCGGTGCCCGCAGGCATGCCTTCCAGGGGTTGTACGATGCCTGCCTCGCCCTGAAGCTCGGACGCGCCGTGGTCGGAAACGATGCCGATGCGGCCGAAAAAAGTCTTTTGATCGTCACGGGCGCGAACCAGGGCGGAAAATCGACCTTCCTGCGGAGCATCGGCTCCTCCCAATTGATGATGCAGTGCGGCATGTTCGTTCCGGCGGCGTCTTTTCACGCCAATGTCTGCAATCGACTTTTCACCCACTACCGTCGGGAAGAAGACGTCACCATGGAAAGCGGCAAACTGGATGAAGAGCTCGGCCGAATGAGCGACATCGTGGACCATATCGAGAAGGATTGCCTCGTGCTGTTCAACGAATCGTTTGCCGCGACAAATGAAAGGGAAGGCTCGGAAATCGCCCGGCAAATCGTATGCGCGTTGCTGGAAAAGCACATCAAGGTTTTTTTTGTCACCCATTTGTATGAATTCGCGCACGGCTTTTACGGTAAACGATTGCCGGACGCCGTTTTCCTGAGGGCCGAACGGCAAACCGACGGGGGGCGCACGTTTAAAATCATTGAAGGGGCGCCATTGGAGACCAGCTATGGCGAAGATTTGTACGCCGACATATTCGGCGCCGCCGCGTCCGGGACGTCCAATGTCGGAAGCAGCGCACGGATCTGACCGCTGCCGCCATGGACAGAGAATTTTCGGACGGGGAGGCGCAGCGTTCCGGTGATTGCCGACCGATGAAAGAATCGATGAATTCAGGATCAACGGCACCCGGGGAAGAAAAACCCTCATCGGTTGCCGGAGATGGAAAGAGGCAATCGCGGTGGGTGCTTTTTTGGAGCGGTGTCGCCTTTCTGACCTTCCTGCTCCTGTTGACCGGTCTTTTCAGCCAGGGGCCGAAGCCTGGATGGGAGGGCCCTGCCGTGCGAATCACGGCACGCGTTTCCGACCCCATGGTGGTCCTCCTGTTTTGGATTTTCGCGGTCGCAGGGGTTTTTGTCCTGACGGCGCTTTTTTCGCGCGGCCTGCGACTCCCGCGCCGGCGCAAAGATGACGATGAACTCCAGATCTATTACAACCCGCCGAAATTTTCGCCCGGGATCCTGATCGTCCTCTTGCTTGTGCTTCTCATCATGATCGGGCTCATGATTTTTCTCACTCGGGTCGACTGGGGAACCCTTTTTTATGGGGCGCATCGGTTTGTCCGGAAAACCCCTGCGGGGGTTGTGACGTCCTTTGCACCCGTGGTGCCCAGGAAACCGCCCGTTGTCAAAATGCCTGAAATTGCCTGGGGTTTCTTTATCCTGGCCGCGGTTTCGGGAGTCGGGCTCGTGGTTTTCGGGCTGTGGATTCTGTTCGGCGAACGCTTGAAGCGCCGGGAAAAGGATGCCTTGTCCGGGGAAGGCACCCGCCGGGCACTGGTCGACGTGGTGCAGATGGGTCTCGAGGATATCCTGGGCGAAGCGGACCCCCGCCGTGCGGTGATCGGCTGCTACTGCCGGCTTGAACAGGTGATGCGCCTCCATGGCCTGCCTCGGGCCCCATGGCAGACGCCCCAGGAATACCTGCGGAATGCATTGAAACACGTCCATGTGCCGACCGAGGGGTTGAG
>JBJKPT010000045.1:0-8690 GCA_046706045.1 Desulfobacterales bacterium | reverse complement strand
CGGACCTTGACTGCCGATCCCGCATGAAATGGGCATTTGAAATCCGACTGCCGAAATTCAAAACCCGAGATTTTGATTTTTCACACGATCGCGCATCGTGGTCAAGCCCTTGTCTCGGGCCGTCGTCATGATCGAAGGTGGCCGGATCGGTGGGGTCGGTGCCGCATCCGCTCTGCCAAGAGTTCCGCCAGGTGCCGAACCCTTAGATCGAGCCCCTGCCGCAGAGCCCCGCCCCGGAGCTGCATCACGCAACCCGGGCACTCGGTGACGAGCTCCGCAGCACCGGTGGCCGCGGCATCGGTCAGTTTCCGGGTGAGGATCCGGGCGGAAATGTCCGGGAATTTGCTCGAATAGGTGCCGCCGAACCCGCAACAGGTTTCTTCCTCGGCCGCCGGGAGAAAGGAGACGCCGCTTCGGGCGATGAGGACCTTGGGGGCCGAGCGCTCGCCCATGCCCCGGCAGAGATGGCAGGGGGCGTGGTAGGTCACGCGGGCATCGTCGCCGGCAAAGGCCTCCGGGGAAAGCCCGAGTTCCCGGTGAAGAAAGGTCGAAAAGGGCATGACCCTGGCCGCAAAGGCCCCGGCTTTTTCGGCAAAGGCGGCATCGCCTGCCAGAAGCCGCGGGTAGCCGTGGGAAAGGTGCGATGCGCAGGACGCGCACAGGGTGATGACCCGGTCGAGGCCGGCGCCATCGAAGGCCATGATGTTTTGTCGGGCCACGGCCCGGGCCGCGTCCAACTCCCCCATCATTTCCACGGGCAGGCCGCAGCAGGACTGATTCATGGGAAATTCGACCGAGACCCCGGAGGCTTCGAAAATGTTCAGGGCGGCCTCCAGGTGTTCGGGATAGACGAAGTCCTGCAAGCAACCGGAAAAAAGGGCGATGCGGTGCTTCGGCGAGACCACCCGGGGCCGGATCCGGGGCCACCGGTCCCGGAACGGCGTTTCGGCGATGGCCGGCAGAGCCCGGAAATTGTGTTCCCGGGCGAACACCATGGGCAGGTGACGCAGGTAGGGGGTGCTGCCGGTGACCGGTTTCTGGACCGCCTGGGCCGAGCGCAGGAGCCGGTGAAAGAGCCGCCGGTTGCGGAGCACCTTTCCCAGCATGAGGCTGGTGAGGGGGTGGCCGGCCTCGTCCTGGATCCGGGCATGGACCTGTTTGATCAGGACCGGCAGGTCGATTCCGGCCGCGCAGACGGCCTTGCACGCCCCGCAGTTGATGCAGTTCTGGACCAGGTTTTTCGCCTTTTCCCGGCCGTGAAAGAAATACGTGAGGATGAGCCCGATCGCGCCGATGTAAATGTGCCCGTACCGGTGTCCGCCGACCATCCGGTAGACCGGGCAGACGTTGGCGCAGGCCCCGCACCGTACGCATCGCAGGACCTGGGCGAAATCCGGATCGTTGGCCAGGGCGCTGCGCCCGTTGTCGAGAAAGACGACGTGCACCCGTTTCCGGCCGTCCGGAGCCGCGGCGCAGGCATTGGCACCGGTAATCCAGGTCACATAGGAGGTGAGTGCCTGGCCCGTGGCGTTTCGAGGCAGGACGCGCAGAATCCGAATGGCGTCTTCCAACCGGGGAATCAGCTTGTCGATGCCGAGAAGCGCCACGTGCACCCGTGGCAGAGTGGTCACCAGCCGGGCGTTTCCTTCGTTGGTGACAAGCCCGATGCTCCCGGTTTCGGCCACGGCGAAATTGGCCCCGGAAATGCCCATGTCGGCCTCGATGAACCGGCGGCGCAGTTCCCGGCGGGCCACCTTCACCAGGCGCTCGATGTCGCTCGTCTGTCGGGCACCGGTAACGTCGGTGAAAAGGTCCGCCACCTGGTGGCGGGACAGGTGGATCGCCGGCATGACCATGTGCGACGGCCCTTCGCCCCGCAACTGGATGATCCATTCCCCGAGATCGGTCTCCGTTACCTCCAGACCCTGGGACTCCAGGGCGTGGTTCAAGAGGGTCTCCTCCGCCGTCATCGATTTGGACTTGATCACCCGTTTCACGCCGGCATCGGCCGCGATCCGGGAAATGATCGCATTGGCCTCCTCGGCCGTCCCGGCCATGTGGACCGAAACGCCGGCGGCTTCGGCGTTTTCCCGGAATTGCTCGAAAAGTTGCGGCAGCCGGCCCAGTGCCCGGTCCTTGATGGCGGCAACCTCGGCGATCAGTTGTTCCGGCTGCATTCCGGAAAAGGCCTTCTCTCGGCTCGCGCGGTAGGCCACGGCGAACGTGTCCATGGCATCCCGCAAAAACCGGTTGTCCAGCGCGCCCCGTACGTCCTCTCGGTAGGCTTTGAGATTCTTTGCGGTTTGCATCAGGCATTCTCCATCAACAAAATGTGCAGTTCCAGGGGGCCATGCACACCCAGGGCCAGCACGCGCTCGATATCCGCAGTCCGGCTGGCGCCGGTGATAAACGCCGTGTAATCCGGGGCGTCCGTCATGCGTTCCGTCATGGGTGCCACCAGATCATCGGCACGCAGGCGGATGCGGGAGACCGGCAGCACGGCGATGTGGACCTCGCTCACCATGGTGGCAAGGCGCAGGTCTTCGTCGGCACAGTGGAGCACCAGGGTGCCGGTTTCGGCGATGCCATAATCCGCGACGGTGAACCCGATGTCGATTCCGGCCAGGTGCCGCCGCAACCCATCGGTCACCAGGCCGATGCCGGCCGCCTCGCATTGCTCGGCCAGAATGGCCTTCTCGGCGGCGGGCAGACCGGGGGCTGCGATGCGCTTTTGCTGCGTCGCCGCGCAGACGGCTTCGGCGGGCGGGGAGAGCGTTTCCTCACAACCGGAAGCAAGGAGCGCGCAGGCCTCCTTTTGCCGGCACAAATCGACGGTATAGGAAATGGCCTCCCCCATCGACCGGGTCCGGGACACGATGGCGGAGACGGCGGCGGCGCGTTCTTCGAACATCGCGCAGAGCGCATGGGCATCGGACATCGGATAGCTCCTTCGAACGGGGCGATGGGCCCGCCCCGTTTCCTGTTGAAGGGCACCGCAACGGCGCCCCTTCTTTTCGGCATCCCCTCGAAGGCCGGGCCCGCCCGAGACGCGGCGTCGGCCCGATCCCATCGACTTCAGCACGTTCCGGCCTTGGGATCAAGCCCGCCATGGGGACGGATGGTGATTTTCAGGAAACCGCCGGGCCCGGAACCCGAAGAAGCGGTGCGGCGGCCAGGTGATCAACGAAGGACGGCGCGGGAGCGAGTCCGCAATGGGTGCCGCTCCTGCGCCGTAGGTCGGGGAAGCCGGGGGACGGCTTACAAGCTCATGGCCCCCGGAGCGACGAAATAGAAGAACAGCCCGATGACGATCAGGTAGCAGAGCACAACCAGGGCCCATCCCATGTTGTGCCGGATGACCTCGCCTTCTTTCCGCGTGTAGCCGGTCGTGGACGCACCCACGCTGGCTGTCTGCGGCGCGATCGGTTTGCCCACTTCCGCTCCCACCGAGTTGAGCGAGGGCAGCAGCAGGGCGGGGAAACCGAGGATCTTTCCCACCGTGGCCTGAACAAAACCGAACAAGGCGTTGGTGGTGGTGTTGCTGCCGGAGAGCGCTACGCCAATGACGCCCAGGACCGGAGCGAAGACGATGAACGCCGGACCCATCTTCGAGAAACCGTCACCCAGGGAGGCCGCCATGCCCGAGTAGTTGAATTCGAAGGCCAAACCGAAGATGAAGAAACCCACCAGAAGAGCGCCCCACATCTGAACGAAGACTTTGGCGAAAACCTGACCAAGAACAGGAAAGGTCTTCTTGCTAAACAAGAGAACGACAATGAGCCAGGACAGGAAAATCCATGTACCGCCCGCAAAGAGGTTCCACTTGAAGGCTGCCGCCATGGCATGATGGGTAATGGAAGAAACGGCCCCGATCTTCACCAACAACAGGACTACCTTGTCAAAATGGCCGACCCAGGGAAAGATGTTCCAGGTACCCAGAACAACCACGATGACCATGATGAAGAAGGGTAGCCAAGCTTGGAAGACCTCAGTCCCGGAGAGGTCGTGCTTCTTTTCTTCGGCGTACGTCGTCTCGTGGCCGCCGTAGGTGAGGCAAGTCTTGGGCCGCCACACCTTCAGAAGCAGCAGGAGGCAGATAAAGGACACGATGGACCCGGTGATATCCGGGAGCCACGGCCCCATGTAATGAGCCACCGGCCATTGGCCCAGAATATAGGAAAAGGAACCGACGATGGCCAGGGGCCAGCCGTCTTTCAAGCCCTTCTTGCCGGATACCATGTAGATGAGGATCCATGGGGGAGCCAGGGCCAGCAACGCCACGATGTTGGCCACCGATCCGGAGAGTTCGAGGAGCGGCAGCCCGGTTACTCCGGCCAGAACGATGATCGGCACGCCCAGGGCGCCGTAGGAAACCGGCGCGTTGTTGGCGATGGCCGTGACCCGGATGGCGTCGAGGTCCTTGATGCCCAGGCCGATCAGGATGGGGGCGATGACGGCCCACGGATACCCGAAGCCGACCAGGCCCTCCAGCAGGGCTCCGAATGACCAGGCCAGGATGATGGTCTGCACCCGCACATCGGCGGTAACCTGGGTGATCATCCATTTCTCAAAGGTATCCAGGAGACCCGTGTACACCAGGGTAAAGTACATGGTCACGCCCCAGAAGGTGATCCAGTCGACGGCCCAGAGACCGGTAAGCCCCCCGTACCAGTAGGCCGTCATGGCCGATCCGTACGGGGTGTGCCACACCGCCGTGGCCAGAAAAATGGTGACCGCCGATCCAATGATGACCGCCAGCCAGGCCGTCATGCGAAAAATGCCAAGCAGGACGAGCAGCAACGCCACGGGGATAAGTGCCACCAGCGTGGTCAACCCGATGCTTTGCAACGGGTCAAGGATTTGATGAAACATTTGATCCCTCCTTCTGATATGGATGTCGTGGTCAAGAGAGAAAATACCAGTCCTTGCCGCCTAACAACCGGTTACGCCGTTTCGAATACTCCAGGGGATGTGCAGGAAATCTAAGGTCCAATGGTTATTGGATGGACCAATTTTTTAACTCAACCCCGATCGCCTGTCAAGAAGAAAAGACATGACTTACAATTTCACACATTATATTAATAGGTTAATAAATTAATGGCCGCCGGTTACGATCCATTGATTTTTTAGCTGGATACCATTATAATTGGTTATACCAATTTCAAATCCACCGGCTTTGTTCCGGCATGCAAGGAGAACCCCATGGCCATCAAATCCCTGATTCCGGCATTTGCAGACCTTTGCGGTGCGGAAAACGTCTTCCCGGAAGAAACGGATCGGCTCACCTATTCCTACGACGCGGCGCCGTTGGCCTCGGTCGTGCCCGCGCTGGTCGTACGGCCCACGACCGCCGAGGCCCTCGGCCGGGTGGTAAAGCTCTGCAACGACAACGGTCTGCCCCTCACCGTGCGGGGGGCCGGCACCAACCTGAGCGGCGGAACGATCCCGAAGCCCAACGGCGTGGTGGTGGTCACCAACGGCCTGAACCGGATTCTGGAGATCAACACGGCCGACATGTATGCCGTGGTCGAGCCCGGCGTGGTGACGGCCACCCTGGCCGCTGCGGTGGCGGCCAAGGGCCTTTTCTACCCGCCGGACCCGGGCAGCCAGGCGGTGTCGACCCTCGGCGGCAACGTGGCCGAAAACGCCGGCGGGTTGCGGGGGCTCAAATACGGGGTGACCCGGGATTACGTCATGGGGCTGGAATTTTTCAGCGCGGCCGGCGAACTCATCCGGACCGGGTCCCGAACGGTCAAATGCGCCACGGGATTCAACCTCGGGGCCCTGATGATCGGCTCCGAAGGAACCCTCGCCGTCTTCGGGAAAATCATCCTGAAACTCGTCCCGCCGCCCTTGGCCCGAAAAGCCTTGTTTGCCGTCTTCGAAGACATCGAACGGGCCTCGGAGGCCGTGGCGGCCATCATCGCGGCCCATATCGTGCCGGCCACCCTGGAAATCATGGACAACTTCACCATCCGGGCCGTGGAAGACCACAGCCATGCCGGGCTTCCCGTGGATGCGGGGGCCATGCTCTTGATCGAAGTGGATGGTCACCCGGCCCAGGTGGACGAGGAGGCCGAAGAAGTGCTCGCCCTCTGCCGCCGGACCGGGGTTTCCCATATCCGCTTGGCCGCGACCGACGCCGAACGAGACGCGGTCTGGGCCGCACGGAGAAATGCGCTCTCGGCCCTGGCAAGGCTCAAACCGACCCTGGTGCTGGAAGACGCCACCGTGCCGCGGAGCCAAATCCCGGCCATGGTGCGCGCCATCCAGGAGATCAGCCGCCGGTTTGCCCTTTCCATCGGCACCTTCGGCCATGCCGGCGACGGCAACCTCCATCCCACGATCCTGACCGACAAGCGCGATACCGCCGAATGGCAGCGCGTGGAAGCGGCGATCGACGACATCTTTTCCCGGGCCCTGGAGCTGGGCGGAACGCTTTCCGGCGAGCACGGTACCGGTATTGCCAAGTCCCGGTTCCTGGCAAAGGAAACCACCGAGGCGACGATCCGTTATTCCAAAGCCCTCAAGCGGGCCTTAGACCCCAACGGCATCCTCAATCCCGAAAAGATCGTCGGAGGGGCGTGATGCAGGATATCCATACGATTTCAATGCAGTTGCGGGAACTGGAAGATCAACTCGTGGTGTGCATGCGCTGCGGGTTGTGCCAGGCGGTTTGTCCAGTGTTTGCCCAAACCGGCCGGGAAGCCGATGTGGCCCGGGGAAAACTCGCCCTTCTCGACGGTTTGGCGGAAGCCATGATCCACGACGCCGAAGGGGTCCGGGACCGCTTGAGCAAATGCCTCTTGTGCGGTTCCTGCGCGGCCAATTGCCCGAGCGGCGTGGATGTTCTCACGATCTTCATGAAAGCCCGGGGGATCCTTGGCGGATACCTCGGCCTCTCCCCGGCCAAAAAAATGATTTTCCGAGGGCTTCTGGCCCACCCCGAGCGGCTCGACCGGCTGTTGCGCTGGGGCCGACGGTTGCAGGCCCTGGCCCTGCGGCCGGTCGATACCATGCCCGGCGCTTCCTGCGCACGGTTTCCCCTGCCCTTCCTGGGGGTTCGCCATGTCCGGGCCCCGGCCGCGGCGGCCTATCACGAACGCGTGCCGCGCCTCGATCTGCCCGAGACGGGCGCAGGCATCCGGGTGGCGCTCTTCGTGGGATGCCTCATCGACAAGGTCTTTCCCGAAATCGCCGAGGCCACCGTCGACGTGCTTCGCCATCACGGCGTCGGCATCTGGATGCCGGACGGCCAGGCCTGCTGCGGAATCCCGGCCGTTTCCGGCGGGGACCTGGAAACCTTCCGCCGCCTGGTGCGCATGAACACCATCGCCTTCGGCCGAGGCACCTTCGACTACCTGGTCACCGCCTGCGCCACCTGCACCTCGACGATCCGACACGTCTGGCCGACCCTGCTCGCGGATGCCCCGGCCGAGGAACGCGCGGCGGCAACGGCCATGGCCGAATCGGCCATGGACATTCACCAATTCCTCGTCCGTCATGTCGCCCTGCCCGAACCTCGGGGCGTCGCGGACACGGACATCCCCGTTTCCTACCACGACCCCTGCCACTTGAAAAAATCCCTCGGGGTGTCGGCCGAGCCGCGCCGGATCATTGCGTCGAGCCGGGGCTATCGCCTGAAGGAAATGGCCGATGCCGACGCCTGCTGCGGCATGGGCGGCAGCTTCAATTTGCAATATTACGGCGTTTCCAGTAGCATTGGGGAATTGAAACGACAATCGGTCGTGGAAAGCGGCTGCCGGGTGGTGGCCACCGGCTGCCCGGCGTGCATGATGCAACTCATCGATGTCCTGTCCCGGGCCGGAGACCCCGTCGCGGTCCGCCATCCGATCCAACTGTATGCGCAATCCATGGGGTAACGATGGCATACCGCCTCAAACCGATCAAACCGAAGCGAATCTCCGACCAGGTCTTCGAACAGCTTCGGGAGTTGATCTTCCGGGGAGAACTCAAGCCTGGCCATCAACTGGAGCCGGAACGCACGCTGGCCGAGACCCTTACCGTGAGCCGCACCACGGTGCGCGACGCCATCAACAAACTGGTCGTCCTCGGGTTGCTGGAACACCGCCAGGGCCAGGGGACCTTTGTCCGTTCCCCGGAAGGCCGCAACGGCAACCCCCTTGCGGCCGCCATGGAAACCGAAGACGCCACCCTGGACGACCTGCTCGAAGTGCGCATGGGGCTCGAGTGCAATTCCGCCTTCCTCGCCGCCCGCCGGGCCGACGAGCGGGACATCGAATTTCTTTCCAAGAGCTTGAATGAAATGGCCGGCGAGGTCGAATCCGGCCGGCTGGGAACCGAGGCCGACGCGGCCTTTCACATGGCCATCGCCTTTGCCGCCAAGAATCCGGTCCAGGTTTCCATCATGCGAAACTTCTATGATTTTCTCTTCGTCGGCATCAAGAAGAACCTCACCCACCTCTACGAGTCCCCGGCCAACATCAGCAAAATCCTCGACCAGCACCGGGCCATTTTCGAAAGCATCCGCCGGCACGACCCGGAAAAGGCCTTCCGCGCCATGCAGGCGCACATCCGCTACGTCCAGGATTTCTTCCGACAGCGGAAAGAAGACCACGGTGATGCAAAAGGCTGATCTATCCCCGGGGAGATGATGAAGAGGACTTCGGATTCGTTGCCGCTTCACTGACAACGAGGAAAGCCATTCA
>JBJKPT010000044.1:0-16831 GCA_046706045.1 Desulfobacterales bacterium | reverse complement strand
GCCATACATCGCCCGTTGGGCGAACACCCGGTCCCCGTCGATGCGGAGGTCGAGGACATCCATCGCAAAGGCCGCATCGAGCCGAGCGCTCAGCACCGGGCAAAGGTCACGGCCGGTGCTCGTCGCGCCGAAGATCACGATCGTCGGCCGGTACTCGGCGATAAACGGCAGGATCACGCCGGCATGGGCGTCGTTGGTGAAATCGGCAAGGGCCGGATCCTCGGCGACATACACCGTATCCGCCCCGTACTGACTCAACGTTTTTGCGGCTTCGGAAACGCCGCTGCCCATGGCAAGGGCGATGAGGGGACCACCGAGGGTATCCGCCAGCCGACGGCCCAGGGTCAGGCCCTCGAAGGTGACGTTGCGAAAATTGTCGGCATGGAATTCCGCAATGACTAAAATCGACGGGGACATGTTCATTTTCCTTGGATATTTTCCTATCGGGTGTTGATTTTCATCCGGCCCGTTCCCTTGAGACCGATTTTGCACCGGTCTAAAAAAGACCGGCTTCTTTTTGAAGAACGGAGACGAGGTTGCGAACTTTTTCCTGAACGTTGGCACCGTCGATCAAGTGTCCCTCCGGTCGCTTGGGGGGCGGTTGGAGCGCCCGCACCAAGACCTTGGGAACAAGCGCTGCCGCATCGATCCCCAACTCGTTGGGAGAAAGCGCCGGAATGGCCGTTTTCTTGGCTTTCATCACTCCCTTCAAGCTGGTGTAACGCGGCTCGTTAATACCCCGCTGGGTGGTGAAAAGTGCGCGCAAGGGCGCTTCCAGAACCAGGGTTCCACCGTCGATGGCACGCCGGCAGCGGATCTTTCCATCGGCAATTTCCTGATGGGTGACCAGTGTCATGGCGGGAATGCCCAAAAAGGCGGCCACGGCAGGGCCGACGAGGTACTGTTCGTCATCGACGGCCCGTTGGCCGGCAATGACGACATCATACGGCAGCCGGCGGATCGCAGCGGCCAGCAGCCGGGCCGTCACAAGGCCGTCGATGCCGGAAAGGGCCGCATCGTCGATGATCATCGCCTCGTCGGCCCCCATGGCGATCCCTGTCCTGAGGGCGTCCTTTGCCGAATCCGGCCCGACCGAGAGCAGGGTCACCCGCCCGCCATGGATTTCCCGAATGCGCAGGGCTTCTTCCACGGCCAGCTCGTCGTAGGGATTCATGACCAGGTTCAGGGCATCGCGCCGGATGGAAACCCCATCGGCGGCGATCTCGATCTGAGAATCCGTTGCCGGCACCTGTTTGATCAGCACAATGATGTTCACGTGTCGTCACTCCTTGGTGATCGTGGGCGAAATTACAGTGGCATTCGATGGCCGGTCCCGCCAGGGGGGCTATGAACGAGCCGGATCATGGTGGTAAAGAGAGAGATGTTGTGGCATTTCCGGGTTCGCAGGGGTAATGGGCATTCAGGATCAGGATACCGATGGACTCGCCGTACCGGGACTGCTGCGACCGGGTGACCCGATAAACCGCCATGGGGAGCTCCTTGAAACGATACAGGTCGAAATTGCGTTTCACCGTCACTACTACTTGTATGCCAGTGGTCCACTTTCGTGTCAAGCCTTCTGTTAGGCAGCCTGAAAAAACCCTTCCGACGCGGCAATTCCTCGGTCAAAAACGACTGGCGGTGCGGAAACGTTAAAGGATAGGTTGAAATCGAGGCCCCACACTGGTATGCAGCGGAAAGACTATCAACATACCAATGGCGCTGGCGCTTTCGGTGACCTTTTTTGAACTATATCCTCGATGAGAACAGACATCTACGAAACCCTTCGCAAGCGCATTCTCTACTTAGACTACCCTCCCGGCCAAATTCTCAACGAAAATTCTCTGGCCAGGGAATTCAGCGTCAGCCGCACCCCCGTTCGGGAGGTCTTAACCCGCCTGGAATGGGCGAAATTGGTCCGCATCATCCCGCGAACCGGCACCATGGTGACCGAGATCGAGTTTCAAAAGATGATGAATGCCTTCCAGGCCCGGTTCGCCGTTGACGGACTGGTGGCCCGTCTGGCGGCTGAGCACATGACCACCGAATCCCTCTCCGATCTCGACGCCCTTGCGGCCGAAGGCATTCGTCTATGCGGCGGCAGGCAGCGGAAAGCGCTGGTGGCGGTCGACTTTCGATTTCGGGGCATCCTTCATGCCGCCGCCAGCAACCCGGTCCTTCGAGACATCGCCCAATACCTTTACGACCTCACCTTTCGGCTCTGGTACATCATCCTCGACCGGGGTGACTGGAACGAGGAGGTCGGTGCCCTCTGTGACGAAATCCGTCAATTGCGAAACGTATTCGAAAAAAAGGACGGGGCCGAGGCCGAACGCATACGGCGGCACCGCCTGATGATGCACCTGGAACGTATCCGCCGGAAATTCCTCGGGGTGGCCTCCTGACACGAGACCGGTTCAAGGGACACCCCGCACAACCTTTTTATAAGGGCCGGGCCGACGCCACTTTTGGTTTGACAGCGATCCTTGCCTTCCAGTATTAATGGTTTAACCATTGTTACCTTTGATCATTTCCGGTGAAACCGCAACCGTTCATCGCGGCCTTTGATGGAATGTTTCGAAAAGCCAAACAAAACCGAATATTTCAGGATGTGGTCGAACAGATCCAGGACGCTATCCTGGACGGTGAACTCAAGAGCGGCGAAAAACTTTCTTCCGAACGCGAGTTGGCCGAACTCTTCGGCACCAGCCGGGGCACCATGCGCGAGGCCCTTCGCGTGCTCGAACAAAAAGGGCTCGTGGAGATTCGCCTCGGCGTCGGCGGCGGTGCCGTGGTAAAAGATGCCAGCGCCGACCTCATCAGCGATAGTCTCGCCCTTTTGATCCGTTCCCAGAAGGTCTCCCTCGCCCATCTTGCCGAATTCCGGGAAGGGGTGGAAGGCATGGTTACCGGCCTTGCCGCCAAACGCGCCACGGAAAAAGACATCCATCACCTTCGCGAACTCCTTGACCAGGCACGGGTCGAATACGAATCCGGCATCGATCACTGGAACACGTTTGTCCGTATCGATGAGACCCTGCACATGACCTTCAGCCGGATTGCCGGAAACCCGATTTTCATCTTCATCCTCCAGACCATCCACGACAACATCCACCGCTACTACGACCGGTTTTTGACGATCGGCACCAATGAATTCCGCGAAAACTACGAAGACCTCCGCCACATCGTGGACGCCATCGCGGCCCACGACCCCACCGCGGCCCGGCGTCTGGCAAGGGGTCACGTGCGGCGATTCAACGCCCGCATGGAAAAGAAAAAAAGACAGATCGGTTCCTGATCCGTCTTCTCGGAAAAAGCCGCGAATGGTTGTTGACAGGGTCCGGTTTTTATGATTTCCGGTGGGCGTCCATTCGGACGTAACACAACACATCACCGGGAGTGCATGGATGATACACAAATTTTCGGTTTCCAAAGACCCGGAAAGCGATGTCTTAACGATTCGCGAATTCGCCGAGGTCGATACCGATATTTTTTCCCTGACCTGCGTGCAGACCTATCCGGGAGAAACCATCCGAAGGGCGCTTGCGACCAGTGGGGATACCCCGATTCATATTCTTCGGACCCGGACTTTTTTCCCCACCCGCGATCATGCCGAGCAACTGTTGCGCATCGTGAGCGCTCTTTATGACGGCGGCAGTGCGGATACCCTGGAAACCACCGTGGACGATGCCAAATTTCTCAGCGTGGAACCAAAAAAATCCGTGCCCGCCGTTGCAGACGAAGAAGAATCCGATGAATCCGATCTGGATGAGCTTCTGGACGACGACCTCGGCGATGACTACGACGAAGAAGATCTGCCTCTCGATTCACTGAAAATCGTCGATGACGACGATGTCGACGTGGACGAGGATCTCTAACGTCAGTCGGATCTGGCTTCCGTTCGGGCAATCAACAGGCGCCTTGCCGCCGGTCTGTGCGGCAAGTGCCCGTTGCGTGGGCATACCCGAATTTCCGACATGCCATCTTTTACCCCGCCTGAGTTTCGCCCGCCCGAGCCCCCTGCCACCCATCCATCGGTTGAACCCCTGGCACTGGAATGATAATAAGAAAATTTCCTGCATGGGGATCGGAACCTTTCGAAAACATCGGTTCGGACCAAAAGATGGAAATTCCTTTCAGGCACCAATCAGGGAAAATCGCGCGCGTTGCGCGAAGGATGGCCGTTTTGAACCCCTTGATGGCACGAACCGATCGATCCGGTTAGATTTTAAGGAGAAAATACCCATGTGCCTTGCCATTCCTTCAAAGATTGTCGGCATTAGCGATCAGACGGCGGCCATCGACGTCGACGGGGTTCGGCGGCAGGCGAGCCTGCTGCTCCTGCCGGAGGCCCGGGTCGGCGACTATGTGATCGTCCATGCCGGCTTCGCCATTCAGAAAATCGACGAAGCCGCAGCCCGGGAAGCCTTACGCTACCTGAGAGAAGCCGCGGCCCTGATGGACGCCACCAAGATCGATCCTTCGGATGCATAGTGCCGATCCAAGGATCGGCAGCGTTGCACGCGTTCAAGGCCGCAGACGATTTGAGCCGCGGAACCCGCGTGCGATGTTGAGGATTCGAATCGAATCGCCCGACGCGGAATTCGCGTAAAAGGGCTTTTTGGAGATGGACACGACCGAACCATCTTGGACCCTGTCGATGACCGACGCGCCGGTTGCAAAAATTCTTCATGTCCACGGAATCGTTCAAGGGGTTGGATTCCGCCCCTTTGTCTATCAACTCGCCCACCGGCTCGGGATCAACGGCCATGTGGGCAATACCTCGAGCGGGGTCACCATTCACCTCGAGGGGCACCCCGGGGCCATCGCGGCCTTTATCCGGGACCTGGAGACAACGCCGCCGCCACTGGCCCGAATCACCGACATCCACGCCACCCCCGGCCCATGGTCCGGGCTCACCACGTTTTTCATCACCCCCAGCATCGACGAAGCACGCCGGGCAACACTGATCTCTCCGGACGTCTGCATCTGCGATAACTGCCATCGGGAACTTTTCGATCCAAAGGACCGGCGCTACCGTTACCCGTTTATCAATTGTACCAACTGCGGACCCCGCTACACCATCATTAAGGACGTCCCCTACGATCGGCCAAAAACCGCCATGGCCCGGTTTTCCATGTGCCCCCGATGCCAGGCCGAGTACGATGACCCAATGGATCGCCGATTCCACGCCCAGCCCAATGCCTGCCCGGTTTGCGGCCCGCAGATAACCCTGACCGACGTAACCGGCCGGGTGCTGGCCGCTCCCGATGCGGCCATCGCCGAAGCCGCCCGCCGGATCAAAGCCGGAAACATTCTTGCCGTAAAAGGCCTTGGCGGTTTTCACCTGGCCGTGGACGCGGAAAACACGGACGCCGTCGAACGTCTCCGAGTCCGCAAACACCGGGAGGAGAAACCCTTTGCCCTGATGGCGCCGGACCTTGACCGGGTCCATGGGTTCGCCGTGGTGGACAATCCCTCACGGATCCTGCTGGAATCGCCCGAGCGGCCCATCGTGATTCTGGAAAAAAGAACGCCGAATCCCATCGCGGAATCCGTGGCTCCGCGAAACCGATATTTCGGGGTGATGCTGCCCTACACGCCCCTTCATTGCCTGCTGTTGGCCGAGGGGTTCACGGCCCTGGTCATGACCAGCGCAAACCTTAGCGAAGAACCGATCTGCGTCGATAACCCCGAAGCCTATGTCAGGCTTTCCGGGATTGCCGATGCGTTTCTGGTCCATGACCGGGACATCTGCCTGCGAAGCGATGATTCCATCGTCCGGGTCGCCGACGGCGGCTCCCGCCTGATCCGTCGGTCCCGGGGATACGTCCCGGTGCCGGTCTTTTTGCGCACCCGCCAATCGCCGGTCCTCGCCTGCGGCGCGATGCTGAAAAACACCGTCTGCCTGACCCGGGGCGATCAAGCCTTTTTGAGCCAGCACGTGGGGGATCTCGAAAACGCCGAAACCCTGTCCTTTTTTGAATCGACCATCGCCCACCTGGAACGGATCCTCGACATCGTACCGGAGATCGTGGCCCATGACCTGCATCCGGATTACCTGAGCACCCGCTACGCCCTGGCCCGAAACAACGTCGAGACGGTCGGGATTCAACACCACCATGCCCACATCGTCTCCGCCATGGCCGAAAACCAGCTCGAAGGCCCGGTGATCGGACTCGCCTTCGACGGCACCGGCTACGGTACCGACGGGAAAATTTGGGGCGGGGAGGTGCTGATCGCGGAGCCTCACGATTTTACGCGCCACGCCCACCTCGATTACGTGCCAATGCCCGGCGGGGAGGCCGCCATCCGAGAGCCGTGGCGCATGGCGGTAAGCTATCTCCACCATGCCTTCGGCAAGAAGATGGCCGATCTTTCGCTGCCGTCTTTCGCCGCCCTGGATCCCGGCCACCGGCGCCTGATCGTGGACATGATCGAAAAAAGCGTCAATGCTCCGGAAACCTCCAGCATGGGGCGGCTTTTTGACGGGGTCGCAGCCATCATCGGGCTCCGCCACCGGGTGCGCCACGAGGGTCAAGCCGCCATGGAACTGGAGATGGCCGCCGGGGAGGCCGAGGCCGGTTACGATTTTTCATGGGATGACGCCGTTCGGCCGATCCGCATATCCCCGGATCCCATCATCCGAGCGGTCGTTTCCGACGTCCTTGCCGGCTGTTCCCCGGCCAGTATCAGCGGCCGGTTTCACGCGACCCTGGTGGCGCTTTTTTGTGCCCTGTGCGCACGGATCCGGTCCGATACCGGGCTGTCCCGGGTGATCTTGAGTGGTGGGGTGTTTCAAAACGTCCGATTGTTGACCGGGCTTTCCAAGCGGCTGCGCACGGAGGGGTTTGCCGTCTTCACCCACCGGCAGGTCCCGACCAACGACGGAGGCCTTTCCCTGGGCCAGGCGGTGGCCGCCTCGGAAAAAATACGGATCGGAAGCGCGACGGAAACACCACCGGGGGAACCCCGAAACCTAAATCCCAAGGATTCGAACCCATGACCCTTAAGCACATGCACGAATACCGGGATCCCGCCATCGCCAGGGGGCTGATCGCCCGGGTGAGAGAGCACAGCCGGCACGAGGTCCGCCTGATGGAAGTCTGCGGCACCCACACCGTGGCCCTGTTTCGAAGCGGGATCCGCGACGTGTTGCCGCAAACGATCCGGCTCCTTTCCGGGCCGGGCTGCCCGGTTTGTGTCACGGCTCAGGGTGAAATCGACGCCTTTATTGCCCTCGCCCGGGAGAAAAACGTCATCATCGCCACCTTCGGCGACCTGATCCGCGTGCCGGGAACCGAGAGCGCCCTCGAATTGGAACGGGCCGGCGGACGCGACATCCGCATCGTCTATTCAGCCCTGGACGCCCTTGCCATCGCCCGTAAACACCCGCAAAAGGAGGTCGTCTTTCTCGGGGTGGGCTTTGAGACCACGGCCCCGACCATCGCTGCGACGATCCTTGCCGCCCGGACCGAAGGCATCGCCAATTTCAGCGTTTACGGGGCCCACAAGCTCGTACCGCCGGCTTTGCACGCGCTGCTCCAGACGCCCGATCTGCGAATCGACGGCCTTTTGCTGCCGGGACACGTGAGCGTCATCCTCGGGGTCGACGGCTACCGGGATCTCTTTGAACGCTACCGGACCCCCATGGTCATCGCCGGCTTCGAACCGACGGACCTTTTGGAGGCCATCGCGCGGCTGGTGGAACAGATCGAATCGAAGCAACCGACCCTTGAAAACGCCTATCCCCGGGCGGTCACCGAGGCCGGCAACCCCGCGGCCCGCCGAATCATGGACACGGTGTTCGCCCCGGTCGATGCCGTCTGGCGCGGCCTGGGCCGGATCCATGACAGCGGACTTTCCATCCGGTCGGCCTTTGCGACCCACGATGCCGCCAAACGGTTCTCCCTGCCGATCTTCGATCCGCCGGAACCCAAAGGCTGTGCCTGTGGGGCCATCCTTACCGGCTTGAAGATTCCACCGGAATGCGCCCTTTACAAAACGCGCTGCACCCCGACCCGGCCCGTTGGCCCGTGCATGGTCTCGAGCGAAGGCACCTGCGCGGCCTATTACCGCTACCACGACGAACTGGAGATACCGGAATAGACGGGCGCTCCATGCGATTTCTCTCGATCCGGCCTTCAGATCCCTCATTACCGGAAGGAATAAGTGCTCATGAAATCCGATCAGATCCTTCTCGATCACGGAAGCGGCGGCAAGAACTCGCATCGGTTGACGATCGATGTCCTGCTTCCTGCCCTGGGAAACGACATCCTCGATCGGCTCCACGACGGGGCACTGCTTTCCATTGACGGTTGCCGGCTGGCCTTCTCAACGGACAGCTACGTGGTCGACCCGATCTTTTTTCCCGGCGGCAGCATCGGGGATCTGGCCGTCAACGGCACGATCAACGACATTTCCATGTGCGGGGCCGAGCCGCGATTCCTGAGTGTCGCCTTTATCATCGAAGAGGGCCTGCCCATGGCCGATTTCAAACGGATCGTCGAGGACATCGCCACCGCGGCCCGTACCGCCGGGGTGATGGTGGTGACCGGCGATACCAAGGTGGTGCCCAAGGGGGCGGCGGACAAAATCTTCATCAATACCTCGGGGATCGGCGTCATTCCCCCTGGGGTGGCCGTCGACGGGGCCAATGCCCGGCCCGGAGACCGGGTGCTTCTGAGCGGCACCATCGCCGATCACGGGGTCACCGTGTTGACGCAACGCGAAGGCCTACGCTTCGAAGGCGACATCCGCAGCGATACCGCCCCGTTGCATCGCATGGTGGCATCCATTCTGGCCGTCTGCCCGGAGATCCACGTGTTGCGGGACCCGACCCGCGGCGGGATCGGCACCTCCTTGAACGAGATTGCTGGCCAGTCCGGTGTGGAAATCCGGATGGATGAAGCCGCCATCCCCATCCGCCCCGAGGTGGCGGGTCTGTGCGAACTCCTTGGGCTTGACCCCCTCCATATCGCAAACGAGGGAAAGCTTCTCGCCATCGTGCCCGCCGATCGGGCCGACGCGGTTCTTTCGGTCATGCACGCGGATCCTTTCGGAAAGGCCGCCCGGATCATCGGCACGGTGGGCGACGGCCGGCCGGGCCGAGTGATCATGACCACCCGCATCGGCGGCCACCGCATCGTGGACATGCTTACCGGCGAACAACTTCCGCGGATCTGTTGACGAAAACGGGAAAAATGCCATAGGGTAGCCTTGGCCGAGACCACGGGAACCGGGTTTTCGGCACAAGTAAAGGATTTTCCCGGCGCACGGCAGGTGACATGGTGTTCGATCGACTGAAAACTTGGACATGGTCCGTAGCCGTTCTCGTGGCGGGGGTCATGCTGATCACCGCCTGCGGGATGAAAAAGGAAGTGTTTTTCAGCGGCCGCACCATGGGCACCACGTATCACGTCACGGTCATCGCCGGCCGATTTAAAAACCTCGACGGATTGAAAGCGCGTATCGATCAACGGCTGGAACAAATCAACAACAGCATGTCGACCTTCCGGCCCAACAGTGAGATCTGCCGGTTCAACCGAATCGACCGGGCCGGTGAGACCATTACCGTAGACAAGGATTTTGCGCGGGTGATGGCGGTTGCCAAACGGATTTACAAGGAAACCGGGGGGGCCTGGGACGGGACGGTGAAACCCCTTGTCGACCTCTGGGGGTTCGGCAACGGAACGATCCGCGACACCCTGCCGAGCGATGCCGCCATCGCCAGTGCCCGCGCCGCCGTCGGATTCGACCGGATCACCATCACCGACGGCGACCGCCTCGGCAAGACCCAAGCGGACGTGACCCTGGATCTTGCTTCCATCGCCAAGGGATATGGTGTCGATGCGGTCTCCGATCTGATCCGCAACGCCGGGTACCCGAACCATCTCGTGGAAATCGGCGGTGAAGTCTATGCCGCAGGTCATCGGATCGATGGAAAACCCTGGATCGTTGGGATCAGCTCGCCCGATCCACGGGCACCGGAGACCCAGATTTACGGGACGGTCAAGATTGAAAACGGGGCCTTTGCCACGAGTGGCGATTACCGGAATTTTTTTGAATACGGTGGCCACCGCTACGCCCATGTCATCGACCCCCATACCGGGTGGCCGGTTTCAAACGGTGTGGTCAGCGCATCGGTCGCGGCAAAAACGTGTGTTTTTGCCGACGGTCTGGCCACGGCCCTGATGGTGATGGGACCCAAGGCCGCCGTCGATCTGGTCAACCGCCTTGACGGCGTCGAATGCCTGATCCTTGTCCTCGACCGCGGAGCGTTGCGAGAATATGCCTCAGCCGGCTTTTACGGGCGAAAGACCCCTTGACACCGCCACGGGCGGTGCCGTAACCGCGGTAATCTTCTACCGTTGCTTGCCCCCGGCGGGGGGCTTCGCCCGCCGCGAAGGTCATGACGAAGAGCGTGCACATGGTCAGCCTTGGATGCGCCCGCAACCAGGTGGACACGGAATTGATGATGGGCCGGTTGCTCGGCTCCGGTTGGCAGATCATTGACGATCCCGAACTTGCGGACGTGATCGTGGTCAACACGTGCAGTTTTATCCGGGCCGCGGCCGATGAATCCATTGACGCGATCCTCGCCATGGCCCAATACAAGGAGACGGGCAACTGCCGCCGGCTGATCGTCACCGGCTGCCTTCCCGAACGTTACCGCGAAGACATCGTGTCGACGCTTCCCGAAGTCGATGCCTTCCTCGGCACCGGGGCCTACGACCGGATTGCCGAGGCCGTGCGCCATCAAACCCCGGGCTGCCTGTTGCCCGATCCGGATGACACGCTGCCCCAGGCCGGGGACAGTTCGCGGGTGCTCACGGCCCCGCACCTGGCCTATATCAAAATTGCCGAAGGGTGCGACCGGCACTGCACGTATTGCATCATTCCCAAGCTCAGGGGACGGCAGAAGAGCCGGCCGCCCGAGGCCATCATCGCCGAGGCGGCCTCCCTTGCAGCCCGGGGCGTGCGCGAACTGATACTGGTCGCCCAGGAAACGACCCATTACGGCCACGACCGGCCGGAGGCGGTCGGATTGGCCGAATTGCTGGAACGACTCGCCGTGACCTGCCCGGACCAATGGATCCGCTTTCTCTACGGGCACCCCGAGAGCATTACCGATGCGGTGGTCCAGACCGTGGCCCGCCACGATAATCTCTGCGGCTATTTCGATCTTCCGGTCCAGCACGCAAGCACCCGGATCCTGCGGGCCATGGGCCGCCGATACACCGCCGACGATTTGGTTCGACGGTTTGAATCGATTCGCCGGATCGTGCCGGGCGCAGCCCTTCGAACCACGGTCATCGTCGGCTTTCCGGGCGAAACCGATGCGGACGTGGACCAACTGGCCGATTTCATCTCCCGGGTCCGGTTCGACCACCTGGGGGTGTTCACCTATTCCGATGCGGACGATCTGCCCTCGCACCGGTTGCCAGATCCCGTGCCGGCAAAAACGGCAACCCGCCGGCTGGACCGGTTGATGACCCTTCAGGCCGCCATCTCCCGGGAAAACAACCGCCGGTACATCGGCACCGTGTTGCCGGTCCTGGTGGAAGAGGCACCGGAGCCCGGGCTCCTTCTCGGCCGGACCATGTTTCAAGCGCCCGACGTCGACGGCTTGACCGTTCTGCACGCCGATTTCCTGCCGCCGGGCACCGTTGTTCGTGCCCGCATTGACGATGCCCTGGAATACGACCTGATTCGAGAGCCGGCATGAGTGATCTGAGACAAAAAATCCTCTCACGGGTCAAGGTCGACCTGGAAAAAATCGAAGGGGCGTTGTCGGAGAATCTGACGCCCCACCTGAGTCTCGTCAAAGACGTGGCCGGGCATATCCTCTTTTCCGGGGGCAAACGGCTTCGTCCGCTTCTCATGGTGCTCTCCGCCCGAATGTGCGGCTACCGGGAAGACTACCTGTTCCGGTTTTCGACCATCTTCGAATACCTCCATGCGGCCACGCTGCTGCACGACGATCTGGTCGACAATGCCGTTCTTCGGCACGGGAAGCCGGTGGCCCACGGGGTCTGGGATAATTCCACCGCGGTATTGACCGGCGACTTTCTGCTGGCGCGGGCACTTTCCATCGCCGCGGACGCTCAAAAACCGGAAATCATCGGCACCATCGCCTGGGTGACCGAAAACATGGCCCAGGGAGAGATTCATCAGCTGTCCCGGAAAGGGGACATCGCTTTGGCCGAAGCCGAGTACAACGAAGTGATCCGGTGCAAAACGGCGGTCCTTTTTCAAGGCGCCTGCATCGTGAGCGCTCAGCTCGCCGATGCACCCCGGGATTGGATTCAGGCCCTCTCCGATTACGGATACCACCTGGGACTCGCCTTCCAGATGGCCGACGATCTCCTCGATTACACCGAAGACACCCAGACCCTGGGAAAGGTGTCGGGGGCGGACCTGCGCGAGGGGAAGCTCACCCTGCCCGTGATCCATGCCCTGGCGGCAGCATCGGTCGAAGATCACCGGTTCATCGCCGGGTGCATCCAGGACCCCGGGTTTACCGATCCGGACTTCGAAAACCTGGTGGGCCTTCTGGATCATTACGGAAGCATCGCCTACACCCGGCAAAAAGCCCACGACCACGTGGCCCGCGCCGTCGGGGAACTGTCCCGGTTTCCGGCCTCGGCGCACCGTGAGCTTTTGAGCGATATCGCCGCCTTCGCCCTTGAACGAAACGCCTGAACGAAAGAGAGTTCCCCATGTCAACGGTTCGTTGTTCATGGGTCCGGCTCGGGCCCATCCTATCGGCTGCGATCGGGTTGATCGCCCTGGTCGCGACCGCTGCCATCGCCGCTCCGCCGTCCGCTTCCCAGACCACGATCGTGACCCTCGGTACGGGAGCCATCATCCGAGGCAATGGCGCCGCCGCCCGTCAACAAGCCATTTCCGACGGCTTGGAAGCCGCCCTGCGCTCCGTGGTAGTGTCTCAGCTGACCTCCGAAAACCTGGTGGGTCAATTTCAGATCGTCAGCCATGTCATCGACGGAAAAACCAGAAATTTTGTCCAGGGCTATAAGGTCCTCGGCGAGGCGGTGATCGGCAATACCTATTGGATTGCCATGGAAACCACCATTGCCGTCAATGCCCTCACGGAGGCCCTGACGGGCGCCGGGGTCCAGGTGGGGGAAAAAAAGCTGCCATCGGTGCTTTTGTTCGTGATCGAGAAGCCCTATTATGCCGACACCGCTCATTACTGGTGGGGAAATGCTACACCCCTGGTGCAATCCGACACCGAAAAGGCCATGGCCGGTGTACTTGAAAATTTGGGGTTCCGTCCGATCGATCCAGCCCAGGTCCCTGACGCGGCCAAATCCCTTATCATGAATTTTCCGGAGCAGATCGATCTGGCCACGGTAAAATCGATCGCGGCCCGATATGGTGCGCAGATGGTGATCGTGGGCCGCGCCGTGTCCGAGCCGCCGTCCAACACCATGGGTGCTGATACGCGAACCTACCAGGCAAAGGCCGCTGTGCGGGCATACCGCCTCGACAGCGATCAACCCGTCGCCGAGGTCGAAGAAGATGCCGCGACAACCGGCATCGACCCCACGGCCAGCAGCAACAAAGCCCTCACCGACGCCGCCGAGCGCGCGGCCCAGGTCATCGGCCCCCGCATGGCCGCGGCATGGCAGTTGACCGAAGGCATGGCGACCCATATCGAGATGGACATCACCGGCACCCATGACCTGGCTAACTTTGTGATCTTCCGCCGCGTGGTGAAAAACCTTCCCGGGGTCAAATCCGTTCAGACCCGGGAGATGAAATCCGACGAGGCCACCCTGAGCGTCGACTACCAGGGCCAGGCCGACGCCTTGGCCAACGCCCTGATGCTCAACACCTTCGAGGGGTTCCGCATCGACATCACCGGTGTGACCACGGAGCAGATGCACGTGGCGTTGATCGGTCAATAAGGATGGCAATCCGGCATCCCGTTGCGCATCCATGAACAGGCAAAAAATCGACATCAACCTGCCCAATGCACTGACCCTTTGCCGGATTCTGATCACCCCGCTTTTCGTGATCCTGATGCTCCGGCAATGCTACGGCAGCGCCCTCGCGGTCTTCACCGTGGCCGGCATCACCGACGGCCTGGACGGCCTGCTGGCGCGGGTTCTGAAAAAACGCACCGAACTGGGCGCCCACCTGGATCCCATTGCCGACAAGCTGCTCTTGATCACCGCCTTCGTCACCCTGGCCGTCATGAACATCGTTCCGTCCTGGCTTGCCGTGATCGTGATCAGCCGGGACGTCCTGATCATCATTGGCATTACGGTCCTGGTCCTGACGCGGGTGGAGTTTGTCATCCAACCCAGCCGGATCAGCAAATGGACCACCGCAATTCAGTTGACAACCATCGGCTACAGCCTGCTCGAAAAGCTGGTGCCGGTGATGGCCGAAGCCATGACGGCGCTGATCTGGACGACCGCCGTGCTGACGATCCTCTCCGGATTGCACTACATTTATATCGGCATGAACATTCTCCAGGGGAACGGTGCCGGGCAGGCGTAACCGCGGTGTTTTTCCTTGACTGTCCGGCGGTGCCGATGCTATCTACCTCCCCACCTTGTGTTCCGAATCGGCCCGGTATGCGATATGCGGGTGAAATCGGACGGTTGAATGCAAACGCCTGTAAAAATTATTCATAGGCACGTAGCTCAGGGGGAGAGCGCTACCCTGACACGGTAGATGTCGGGAGTTCAAATCTCCCCGTGCCTACCACTGAAATCAAGGGCTTGCAGGGATCATTCTCTGTGAGCCTTTTTTTGCATGGCTTTCTCACCCACGTCTCGCCGCCTGCCGTTTCCGCGGAATTCTCGCCTTTGTAAGGCGTCCCCATGATCGCCCCGGGGCAGAGTACCCCTATCGTGGACGTATCGGCCTCGTTCCCGGCAGGGGCCGGCCAAGCAGGGGGGCCTGCGCCCCGCACGGGACGTTTATTCATTTGCCGGAAATCATGGGTGCCATCGTGCGGGGACGCGGAGCGGCCGATTCATGAGATGATGTCGGTGAAAAGCTCCCGGGCGTGGTAGGAACTTCGGACAAAGGGGCCGCTGGCGACCTGGGAAAACCCCATGGACATGGCCCGGCGGCGCCAGGCATCAAACGCCTCCGGCGGGATGAAGCGTTCTACGGGAAGATGATCGCGGGTGGGCTGAAGGTACTGGCCAAGGGTGAGCATCCGGCAACCGGCGGCGAGCAAATCGGCCAGGGTCTGCTCGACTTCGGAATCGGTCTCCCCCAGCCCGAGCATCAGACCGGATTTGGTCGGCATGTCCGAATCGATGGCCCGAACCCGGCGCAAAAGGGTGAGGGACCGCTGGTAGACGGCCTGGGGCCGAACCCGATCGTAGAGCCGGGGCACCGTTTCCAGGTTGTGGTTCAGGACCTCCGGGCCGGCGGAAACCACGGTTTCCAGGGCGGCCCGGTCTCCCTGAAAATCCGGGATCAACACTTCCACCCGCACCCCATCGATGCGCTCGTGAAGGGCACGGATCGTATCGGCATAAACCGAGGCCCCGCCGTCGGCAAGATCATCCCGCGTCACCGAGGTGACGACCACGTAGGAAAGCCCCATGGTATGGGCCGCTTCGGCCACCCGCTGGGGCTCGTCGGGATCGGGCGGCGCATCGGGGCCGTGATCCACGGCGCAAAACCGGCAATTCCGGCTACACTTGGTACCGAGGATGAGAAAGGTGGCGGTCCGATTGGAATAACATTCCCATTGATTCGGACACTTGGCTTCCTGGCAAACGGTATGAAGGGACCCCTCGCGGATCATGGCGCGGATCCGTTCATAGGCCGGCCCGGTGGGCAGGCGGCGTTTCAGCCATTGGGGTTTGGATTGGCGACAGGTACCGGTCATGGGGCCCTCGATCATTGGATTGGCGAAATGGTCCTCGGTGCGGTGCCGGGTGAGACGGAAACACCGAAAAGATCCGCCAGATGCCCCAGCAGGATCGATTTGGCCGCGGCCACCGTGGCGCCCTTGGCCCCTTCCGCGTTCAGGGAGGTCATGCGAACCCCGGTGAGGCCGCAGGGATCGATCCAGTCAAAGGGGGTGAGATCCGGAGCGACGTTTAACGCCAGGCCGTGATAGGAGACCCCGCGGCGCACGGCAATGCCGATGCTGCCCAGTTTCCGGTCACCGGCCCAGATCCCGGTGTTTCGCGGATCCCGGGACGCATGAATCCCCCAGACGGCCGACGTACGGATCATCGCTTCTTCAAGGCGCTCGACAAAGACGGCGACCCCCAGACGCCGGCGGCTCAGGTGGACGATGGGATAGACGACCAATTGGCCCGGTCCGTGGTAGGTGATGGTGCCGCCCCGTTCGACGGGCACGACGGAGATGCCCCGACCGGCCAGGGCCGTCTCGCTCACCCGCAAATGCTCAAGTCCTCCGCGCTTTCCGAGGGTGAAGACCGGCGGGTGCTCCACGAGGAAGACGGTATCGGGAACGGCATCGGATTGCCGCGCAGCCACCTGTCGGCGTTGAAGCGCAAGGGCATCGCGGTAGGCCATGGTTCCCAGATCGATCCATTGCCAAAAAGAAGATTCGGTGACCATCGTCTCGGTTTCCGGTTGACGGCGCCGCCCTGAAAATAGGCGGCGCCGATGATGGGTGGAAACCTCTCCCTCCGAGGAAGCACAACGCATTTGCCGGCTCAGCCGACAAGACACGGTTTGCGCGCGGCCTGGGTTTCATCCAGGCGGCGCACCTTGGTCAACCCCGGCGCGGCGTGAAGCAATTCCGGTGCACTGCGCGCCTCCTCGGCGATGGCCTGCATGGCGTCGATGAACCGGTCGA
>JBJKPT010000043.1:0-2674 GCA_046706045.1 Desulfobacterales bacterium | reverse complement strand
TGCCGAGACCGCCCTGGACCTTGTCCGCCGTGAGCTCAAAGGCCTTCCCCCGATCCTTCGGGGAGACTAGGAATTTTTCATGAACATCGCCATCGATGCCATCCGCAATGCCGTAAAAGAGGCCGGGAAACGGTGCGAAGCGATCCGGCGCGGGCTCGTCAAGGAAGAAACGCTTGAAAAGCGCGACAAGAGCCCGGTAACCATTGCCGATTACACGGTCCAGGCCATGCTCTGCCGGGCCATCCGGGAACTCGATCCCGGGGTGTCCATCGTGGCCGAGGAAGACTCCCGCATGCTGCGCGAGGCCAGGAACCGGCCGATGCTCGAAAAAATCGCCGAATTCCTGACCGAGGAATCCGTCGAGGCGATCCTCGAGGCGATCGATGCCGGCGGGGGAACACCCGGCGCCGCCTTCATCGCCGTCGATCCCGTGGACGGCACCCTGGGGTTTTTGCGCGGGGGGCAGTACGCCGTGGCCGTCGCCGCCATCGAGAACGGGAAAGTCCTCTGGGGGGTGCTCGGCTGCCCCAACTGGGAAATCCCCGGCAGCCGGGAGCGCGGCGCGGTGGTGAGTGCCGAGCGCGGGCGGCCGGCACGGCTGGAATCGGTGGACGGCAGGGTGAACGAAACGCTCCGGGTGACGCATACGGCCTTTGGCGGTCCGGTGCGGTTTCTGGAAAGCGTCGAGGCGGGCCACGCCGATCACGCCCGGCAGGAGGGCCTTTCCCGGGCCGCCGGTCCGAAGGCGTCCATTGTCCGGGTGGACAGTCAGGTCAAGTACGCCATGCTGGCCCGCGGCGACGCGGAAGTCTACCTCCGGCTGCCCACCCCCGGGACCCCCGGCTACAAGGACAAGATCTCGGATCACGCGGCCGGTGCGCTGATTGTGGAATGCGCCGGGGGCAAGGTCACGGACATGTACGGAAACCCCCTTGATTTTACCGCGGGAAAGACGCTCGCCCGGAACACCGGGGTCATCGCCACCAACGGCATCGCCCATGACGCCGTGCTCTCGCGAATCGGGTGACGATGGCGCCGGGGGCATCGATTTACGTGGGGCATCTCATCGACGGCACCGGCGGCCCCATCCGGCGCCGGTGCCTGGTGTGTACCGACCGCGGCCGGATCGCGCGCATCGACGGCGATGTCCGGCCCGATGCGCTTCCGGCCGGCACCGTTGATTTTTCCGGGGGAACCCTGGTGCCCGGCCTGGTCGACAGCCACATCCATTTGTTTCTCTCGGCAACCGCCGATCCCATCCTTCGGCGCCGCCAGCTTTCCAGCACCTATGAAGATCTTGAAGAGGCCATGGGCCGCCGGGTGAGGCGGATGGTCGCTCTGGGGATCGTCGCGGCCCGCGACGGCGGGGATTCCGGCGGCTTTGCCGCGCGTTTTCGCGACCGGGTGCTTTCCGGGCAGGACCCGGTCTTCCGGCTGGCGGCATCGGTCTGGGCCTGGCACAAGCCGGGCCGCTACGGCGCGTTCGTGGGCCGCACCCCGGACGGGGAACTTGCCGAGGTGATCGATAGGGTCCACGAGCGCCTGGATTGCGTGAAAATCATCAATTCGGGCACGAACAGCCTGAAGTCCTTCGGGAGATCCACCCCGCCCCAATTTACCACGGACCAGTTGACCCGTGCCGTCTGCACCGCGGCCCGGTTGGGTCTTTCCGTGATGGTGCATGCCAACGGCCGGCGCCCGGTGGCCGAAGCCATCGAGGCCGGTTGCCAAAGCATCGAGCACGGTTTTTTCATGGGAGCCGAAAACCTCGCCCGGATGGCCGAGGCCCGGATCGTCTGGGTGCCGACGGCCGTCACCATGGCGGGCCTTTCCCGGAATCTTTCCGCCGACCCGGCGGCGGCCGACACGGCCCGCCGCTGCCTGGATCACCTGATCGATCAGTTCCGGCAAGCCCTCCGGCTTGGGGTTCCCATGGCCGCCGGTACGGATGCCGGCTGTGTCGGCGTCGAACACGGGGTCGCGCTGCAGGAAGAACTCGGGTGGTTGATGGCGGCGGGCATGCCGGCCGCCGAGGCGATCCGGGCCGCCTCGGTGCGGGGTGCAGGGCTTTGCGGCGGCATGGACGTCTCGATAACGCCGGACCGTCCGGCCACCTTCGTCCTGGTCGGGGGGACGCCGGAGGCGTTTCCCGGGGCGCTCGGCCGGGTGCGGGCGCTGATGGTCCGGGGAAAGTGGGTTTTTACAAAGGCCGCCAACGGCGACTCATGGCAACAGCCCGTGCGTTAACCAGGACAGGGTTTCCGCCAGAAATCGCGCCTGGTGATCCGGGTGCGAGAGGCGGTGATCGCCGCCTGCGATGATCACCAGCTGCTTGGGATCGCCGGCACCGCGGTAAATCGCATGGGCGTCTTCCACGGGAACGACGGCGTCCCCATCGCCGTGGATGACCTTGATGCCGCGAACCCGGTCCAGCCGGGGCGAGATGTCAAACGGCAGCGGCGGCCGAAGGATCGTGTCCCGGTTTGCTTCCGGCAGGGCGAAGTCATCGGTGATGCGAATCGATGCGCTTCGCACCGGGGCAGCGCAGGTTGCCAGACAGGCCACCGGTATCATTGCAGCGGCCTGGATCGCGGTGGTGCCCCCCAGGCTGCTGCCGAACAATCCGATCGGGCCGCCGAGGTCCCGCCTGCGACGCACCGTGTCGATGGCGGCC
>JBJKPT010000042.1:0-9846 GCA_046706045.1 Desulfobacterales bacterium | reverse complement strand
TTCGATTTTTGCAACATCGTGGGAGACCACCCCAAGATACTGAAGGTCTTCGACCAGATCCGGCGCGTCGCCCCCACGGAGACCATCGTTTTGATCGAAGGGGAAAGCGGGGTGGGCAAGGAACTCTTCGCCAAGGCGATCCACGCGCACAGCCTGCGCGCGGACCGGCAGTTCATCGCCGTCGACTGCAGCACCATCGCCGCGACCCTGATGGAAAGCGAATTGTTCGGCCATGTCCGCGGGGCCTTTACCGGCGCCGTGAGCGACAAACCGGGCATTTTCGAGGTGGCAACCGGCGGAACGCTTTTTCTCGACGAAGTCTCGAACCTCAGCATGGAAGTACAGGGCAAGCTCTTGCGTGTCCTGGAAACCCGGGAATACCGGCCCGTGGGGGCCGCCCGCGCAAAAATCACGGATGCGCGGATCATCGCGGCCACAAACCGCGATCTGAAAGCCATGGTCGACGCGGAGCAGTTCCGGGAAGACCTTTTCTATCGCCTCAACGTTTTTCCGCTCTATATCCCTCCGCTTCGCGAACGAAAGGGGGACATCCCGCGCCTCGCCTACCATTTCCTCAAATCGATGGGGCACCTCGCAGACAAGAAGATCGAGGGATTTTCCACCGATGCCATGGAGATGCTGGTCCATTACGATTGGCCCGGCAATGTGCGCCAGCTCAAGAATGCGATCGAGCGCCTGGTGATCGCCACCGATGCCCGGATGCTCGATCTGGCTTTTGTTTCCGACCAGCTTCAGGCGAAACACGGGGAGAATCAGTTTCCCCGGACCCTGGAGGAGCTGAGGGCGCACAAAGCCCGGATCCTGAAGGACCGGTTCGATCCCATCGAGAAGGCCTTCCTCCTTCGCGCCCTTGCCGCGGTGCAGGGCAACATCACCCATGCGGCCGAGCAGGTCGGCATGCAGCGCTCCAACTTCTCGGCTCGGCTTCGCCGGTACCGGATCCAGACGGAAGACTACCGGCCCGGACCGCGCAAGAAGGGCCGATAGCACCGTATATCGACGAATACGGCTTCTAACCATCTGAATTCACGCTGATTCGAGGATGCGAACCGGAAAGCGGCGTATCCTTCGTCATACGTTTTTTCATCGGCACAATCGCCGCCTTTCTCCGCGTTCAGTTTTAACCAATTGGAATGATATGGTTTTTTCATCATGCCGATGCCGGCTCGCCCTGGCACGCCGCTTGCTCAAGGGTGGGTAACGCTTCTCTACGTCGATAACGCACCAAAAAAGGGAGGTCCACCATGGGCGCCATTCAAGAAGCACTCAAGGTCCAGGAAAAAGCGGCCCGGATACTGGTGATGGACGACGAGTCCACCGTGGCCAGGGGGCTCGAAATGGTACTCTCCGAGGAGGGCTACCAGGTGGCTCTGGCCGCGACCGGAAACGAGGCGCTCCAGACGTTTTTCCGCAAGGAGTTCGATCTGCTGGTGGCCGATCTGCGGTTGCCCGACATGGACGGCCTGGAGGTGATCCAGCGGGTCAAGCAGAAATGGCCGCGCACCGAAGTGGTGGTCATCACCGGCTACTCCAGCATCGATTCGGCGGTCCGGTCCATGAAGCTCGGGGTTGCCGACTATCTGCCCAAACCCTTCACCGAGGAAGAGATCAAGGAGGCGATCCGGGCCGCCTTGGAGGGGAGCAAAAAGAAAGCCCTCGATCCGGAGAAGGCGGAGCGTTCGGAGCGGATGTGGCTGCGGGTGGAGACCGAGGAAGAAAAACTCATCCAGAAACGCGAGGTGATCCGGGTATTGAACCGGACGGCCGAGGACCGGGCCTTCTGGCGCGATCTGATGACCAGCGGCTCGGAGGCCCTCACCGGATACAAGCTTTCCGCGGAAGCACAGGCCGCCATCGTTTCCGGCGACCTCCAATGGCTCAACGCCCCTATCGGGGAACTGACCCAGAAGCAGTTGATGTTCATCACCAGGCGGCTGGAGCGGGAAGCCTGGTAATCGATAAAATGAAGGAGGGGATCATGCAAGCGGGAGAAGGGAAGACCCGGCTCCGGGGTGCGGTGCTGGTGGTCGGCGGGGGGATTGCCGGGATGCAGGCCTCCTTGGATATGGCGGAGTCCGGTTTCCGGGTTCATCTGGTGGAACGATCGCCGGCCATCGGCGGGATCATGTCCCGCCTGGACAAGACCTTTCCCACCAACGATTGCGCCATGTGAATCCTCGCCCCGAAACTGGTCGAGGTCGGCCGGCATCCAAACATCGAACTGCATACGCTCTGCGAGGTCGAAGGCATCACCGGGGAGGAGGGTGATTTCACCGTCTCCCTTCTTCAGCGGCCCCGCTACGTGGATATGGAAAAGTGCATCGCCTGCGGCCTCTGCGCCGAAAAATGCCCCCAGAAGGTCGCCGATTCCTACAACGAGAACCTGATTCCGCGAAAGGCGATCTACGTTCCCTATGCCCAGGCGGTCCCCCTGAAATACGCGATCGATGCGGCAAATTGCATCTACTTCCGGAAAGGCCGATGCCGGGCCTGCGAGAAGCATTGCCCGGCCGGGGCCATCCGTCTCGACGACCGGGAAAAAACGCTTCAACTCAACGTCGGGTCGGTCATCCTGGCCCCGGGCTTTACGGCCTTTGATCCCGGGGAGATGGATTGCTACGGCGGCGGCCGGCTGGCCGACGTGGTCACCGGCCTCCAGTTCGAGCGGATCCTCTCCGCCACCGGGCCCTACGGCGGGCATCTTCTGAGGCCCTCCAGCATGCAGGCAAAAAAGGCTGCGGGCACGGCGCCCCGAAAGATCGCCTGGCTCCAATGCGTGGGCTCCAGGGACGTAAACCGCGCCGATCGGCCCTATTGCTCGGCGGTCTGCTGCATGGCCGCGGTGAAACAGGCCCTGATGGCCCGGGAGCACAGTGCGGCCTCCCTGGATTGCGCGATCTTCTATATCGACATGCGCACCCAGGGAAAGGACTTCGACCGCTATTACGAAGCGGCCCGGGATGCCGGGGTGCGGTTTGTCCGTGCCCGAGTCCATTCCGTGGCGCCGGTCCGGGGAAGCGCGGACCTAAGCCTCCGTTACGTGACCCTGGCCGGTGAGGTGGCGGAGGAGACCTTCGACCTCGTGGTCCTCTCCACGGGGATTGAGGTCGCGCCGCCGACCCAGGCCCTTGCCGGGCGCTTGGGGATTCGCCTGGACGCCGATCGCTTCGCCGTGACGGATGCGTTTCACCCGGTGGCCACCTCGGTACCGGGAATCTACGCCTGCGGCGCTTTCAGCGGACCCAAGGATATCCCCCACTCGGTGATGGAGGCGAGTGCGGCCGCCTGCGCCGCCACGGAAAAACTCGCCGCCGCCCGCCACACGCTGATCCATCGGGTGGTCCCGCCGCCGGAGCGGGGCCTCGGCCGCGAGGGCCCGCGGATCGGTGTCTTCGTCTGCCATTGCGGCATCAACATCGGCGGCGTGGTCCGCGTGCCCGAGATCGTCTCCTATGTGCGCAGCCTTCCGGGCGTGGTCTATGCGGAGGAGAATCTCTTCACCTGCTCCCAGGACACCCAGGAAAAAATGGCCGAGGTCATTCGCAAGGAGGGGTTGAACCGGATCGTCGTCGCGGCCTGTTCCCCGCGAACCCATGAGGGGCTTTTCCGGGAGACGCTGACCCAGGCCGGGTTGAACCCGTTTCTCCTGGAGATGGCCAATATCCGCAACCACGACGCCTGGGTGCACGCAAACGATCCCGACGCGGCCACGGTGAAGGCCAAGGACCTGGTGCGCATGGCCGTGGCCAAGGCGGCGCTGCTCGCCCCCCTGGAGCAAAGCGACCTCGCCGTGGAGCATGCCGCCCTGGTGGTCGGGGGCGGGTTGGCCGGGATGCATGCGGCCCTTGCCCTGGCACACCAGGGGTATCCGGTGCACCTGGTAGAAACCGCCGGGGTGCTGGGCGGCCAGGCCCGGAAACTCTACCGCACGCGGCAGGGCGACGACATCCTCGACGCGGTGAACGCGTTGATCGCCCAGGTGGAGGCCGAGGCGCGGATCACCGTTCACCTCGGCGCCGCCATCACCGGGGTCGACGGGTTTGTCGGCAACTTCCACTCCCGGATCCGGAGCGCCGCAGGGGAGACGACCGTCGATCACGGGGTGGCGATCCTCGCCACCGGGGCCCGGGAACACAAGCCCCGGAGCTACCTCTACGGCGAACACCCGGCGGTGGTGACCGGTCTGGAACTGGACGGGCTCTTCCGCGAGGGGGATCCCCGACTCGCACGGGCCGAGCACGTGGCCTTCATCCAGTGCGTGGGCTCCCGGGATGCCGAGCACCCTTACTGCTCCAAGGTTTGCTGCACCCACACCCTGACAAGCGCCCTGGCCCTGAAGGCGATGGACCCCCAAAAGAGCGTCTATGTCCTCTACCGCGATATCCGGGCCTATGGCACCCGGGAGCGGCTCTACCAGGAGGCCCGGGCCCGTGGGGTCCTCTTCTTTCCGTACACCCCGGAGAAACCGCCGGAGGCGACGGCCCGGGGCGAGCGGGTCGGTCTTACCTTCGACGATCCGGTGCTGGGCCGTCCCGTCGCGGTGGACGTGGACCTTCTCTGTCTTGCCGCCGCCATCGTCTCGCACCGGGATCGGGCCCTGGCGCAGCTTTTCAAGGTCGCCATGGATGCGGACGGATGGTTCATGGAAGCCCATCAGAAACTCCGACCGGTGGAGTTCGCCACCGCGGGCGTCTTTCTCTGCGGTCTGGCCCATTATCCCAAGCCGATCGAGGTGAGCATCGCCCAGGCCCAAGCCGCGGCCTCCCGGGCCATGACCCTGCTGTCCCGGGAGGCGATCCGCATCGGCGGCCAGGTGGCCCGGATCGATGCCGCACGCTGTTCGGGATGCCGGGGGTGCATCGAGGTCTGCCCCTTTGGCGCCCTCGGGTTCGACGCGGATGAGGGGGTCGAGACGGTCAATACGGCCCTGTGCAAGGGGTGCGGGGCCTGCGCCGCCACCTGCCCTTCGGAGGCGGTCGAACTCCTGGGATTTCGTGCCAAGCAACTCTACGCCCAGATGAAAGGGGCACTTGCCGCCTGAAGGAGGAACCTATGCCGGAAGAAGAACCCTTCGAACCCCGAATCGTGGCTTTTCTTTGCAACTGGTGCGCCTACGGTGCCGCCGATCTCGCCGGCGTTAGCCGCCTCCAGTACCCGCCCAACATTCGGGCGATCCGGGTGATGTGCTCGGCCACCGTATCCCCGCACTACCTGCTGCGGGCCCTCCAGAGCGGCGCGGACGGCATCCTCGTGGGCGGTTGACACATCGGTGACTGCCATTACCTGTACGGTAATCACATCGCCGCCAAACGCCTCGCCTTCCTCCAGGATCTTCTGGCCTTCATCGGCCTCGGGGACCGCTTGCGCCTGGAATGGATCTCCTCGGCCGAGGCCCAGCGGTTTGTCCAGGTGGTGACCGAATTCACCGCCCGGATCCGCGCCCTGGGCCCCAATCCCCTGAAGGATTACGGATGGCTTTTACCCGGCGGGTTCCACTCCCGGTCCGAAACGGAAGCGCCGATGAGGAGCGCACAATGACACAACCGGTCCAGTACTGGCTGGAAACGGGCGAGTTCGACTTCTTCCTCGGTTATCGCCGGGTGGACGGCCATCCCCTGCCCCACGGCTTCGTGAAGGCGCGGCTGGAAGAGATCGAAGACCTGGTGGAAAGCGCCGAGCGCTACCCCCTGGAGAAGTACGCCTGCCACCTGGCGGCGATCCACCCGGAGCTCACGATCGGCCTGCCCGCCCGGAATTGCACTCAACGCGCCGTCCAGGTTCTCGAAGTCTTCAATCAGTTGAAGCCCGGCCAGGTCAAAACCATCCCCCTCGGCTGCTGCCCATCGGATCTTCACGACCGCGCCGACTGCTCCTATCTGAAACCCGGCCGGTCCGGTCCGTACAAGGTCCAGGTCGGCATCGACAACAACCTTTTGCCCGAAGCCCTGGACGGGCTCGAGTCCGGAGAGCGCCTGGGGCGCTGGATGTACGAGTTTCAGAAGTGCATCAAATGCTACGGCTGCCGCAACATCTGCCCGGTCTGCTTTTGCAAGACATGCAGCCTGGAAGAAGAGGAACTGGTCGCCGCCGGCACGTTGATTCCGGAAGTCCCCATTTTTCACCTGGTCCGGGCGGTCCACATGGCCGGCCGGTGCATCGACTGCGGCCTCTGCGAAGAGGCTTGCCCCATGAACATTCCGCTGCGCCTGCTCTACCGGAAGGTCAACGAGATCATGTCAGCGCGGTTTGATTACAAGGCGGGGACGAGCCCTCTGCCGCCGCCGTTGAATTTTGTGGGCGATCCGCAGCAGAAGGGCTGAGGTCAAGGTTGACGGTTTCGTGAAAAGTGCTCGAACCGTCATGCCGGACCTGATCCGGCATCCAGAAGGTTTTGAATTTGCTGGATCCCGGCTTTAGCCGGGATGACGAAAAAGTGGAAAAAACGATTTTTTGCGGATTTATCAAGATTCAAATTTGAAACTACAATGGCCGCAATGACCAATGACCAGATCCCAATTTTGAAGGTGACCCCGATGGAATGCAAATTCGTCCCCTCGATATGTTCATATTGCGGCACCGGGTGCGGGGTGCTCTTCGAAGTGATCGACGGCCGCATCCGGTCGACCCTTCCGATGAAGACCCACCCGGTCAATGAAGGCCGCCTCTGCATCAAGGGCTGGAACCTCCATGAGCACATCAACAGCTTCATGCGCCTGAAGACGCCCCTGATCCGAGAGGATGGCGCATTCCGGGAAACCGCCTGGGATGAGGCGGTCCGCACCGCGGCGCATCGCCTCGGGCGGATCATCGCGGAGCACGGCCCGGACAGCGTCGGGGTCCTCGTCTCGGCCAAGGTCACCAACGAGGAGAACTACCTCGCCCAGAAGTTCGCCCGGGCCGTGATCGGCACCAACAACGTGGACCATTGCGCACGGCTCTGACATTCCTCCACCGTGGCCGGTCTGGCCGCGGCCTTCGGAAGCGGCGCCATGACCAACTCGATCGCCGAGATCGAGGATGCGGGCTGCATCTTCGTCATCGGCTCCAACACCACGGCCTGTCATCCGATCCTCGCCCAGCGCATCGTCCGGGCCAAGGAGAAGGGCGCCCGGTTGATCGTGGCCGATCCGCGCCGCATCCAGTTGAGCCAGCTGGCCGATGTGGCCGCCCATCACCGCCTGGGAACCGATGTGGCGCTTCTAAACGGCCTGGCGAATATCATCATGGAAAACGGCTGGCACGACAAAGATTACATCGCGGCGCGCACCGAGGGCTTTGAGGCCTTCGCCGAAGTGCTCCGGGAGTATACGCCGGAAAGGGTCGAGGCCATCACCGGGGTCCCCGCCGCCGAACTCAAGGAAATGGCCCGGCTCTATGCCACCTGCGGCCCCGGCTCCCTCATCTACGCCATGGGCATCACCCAGCACACCACCGGGGTGGACAACGTGAAGGCCTGCTGCAACCTCTCCATGCTCTGCGGGTACGTGGGGATTCGAAGCGGCGGCGTCAATCCGCTCCGCGGCCAGAACAACGTCCAGGGGGCCTGTGACATGGGGGGGCTTCCCAACGTCTTCACCGGCTACCAGCCGGTGGCCGATCCCGCGGTGCGGGAGCGTTTTGAAAAGGCGTGGGGCCGGCCCCTATCCGACCGGCCGGGAATGACCATCACGGACATGGTGCCGGCGATGCTCTCCGGGAAACTCAAGGGACTTTTCGTGATCGGTGAAAACCCCAAGCTGAGCGATCCGGACTGGAACCATCTGCACCATGCCCTGAAGGAGTTGGATTTCCTGGTGATCGAGGAACTTTTCCTCTCGGAAACCGCCCAGGTGGCGGATCTGGTGCTGCCGGCCGCCTCGGTCGCGGAAAAAGAGGGAACCTTTACCAACACGGAGCGCCGGTGTTCCAGGATCTTCAAAGCCGTCGAGCCGCCGGGCGATTGCCTCCCCGACTGGCAGATCATCTGCCGGCTGGCGACGGCCATGGGCTACTCCATGGACTATCCCGATCCCGAGGTGATCTTCAACGAGATGGCGGCCCTCACCCCCAAGAGCTACGGCGGCAAGCGCTATGCGCACATGGGCCTGAACGGATTGCAGTGGCCCTGCCCGGACCCCGCGCATCCCGGGACCCCTTTTCTCCACAAGGACGGGTTTGCGCGGGGAAAAGGCCGATTCCACGCCGTGGTCCACCAAGAGCCGGCGGAGCGCCCCGACGCAAACTATCCCTATCACCTCACCACCGGCCGCATGTTCGCCCATTACCACACCGGGACCATGACACGGATCTCCCCGCACCTCGACGTGGAGCAGCGCAACGGATACGTGGAGATCCACCCGGAGGACGCGGCCCGTTTTTCCATTGCCGAGGGCGACACCGTCATCCTCTCCTCCCGGCGCGGGGAAATGGAAGCCCCGGCCCGGTTGACGGAGGCGGTCACGCCGGGAACCCTGTTCCTGCCCATCCACTTCGGGGAAAGCCCCGCCAACATCCTGACCAGCGCGCAAGCGTTCGATCCCCTGGCCAAGATCCCGGAATTCAAGGTGAGCTCGGTCCAGATCCGGAAGCTCGGGGCGAGGTGATGGATGTCGATTTCAATCCCATGATGGGGCGTGACCAAGGGGGCGCCGACCCGCTCCCGTTCTCTCCGCCGACCGCTGCGATGAGGTCGGGGGGCTTGCCATGGCGGTTCCGGTCACCCTTCAGGCAAAAGCCGATCCCTTCGTCGTTCCCATCCGCCATTGACCGGGCCGTGCATGTGGTTATAATAGTCGTATTGCATTGGAGTCTCTATGATCTCATTGGAGGCGTACGTGGAAACCACCGTCATCGGTATCCGGGAAGCGAAAATCAACCTGAGCAAACTGCTCAAACAGGTCCAGGCCGGCAATGAGGTCTTGTTGACGGACCGGGGAAAACCGGTCGGAAGGATCGTGCCGGTTCGGGAGCGGTCCCTCTCTCTTTCGGAACGGTTAAAGCGTCTTGAGGAGCGGGGGATTATCGAGCCGCCCCATGGCAAGGGACCAAGAAAAGCCCCTGCGCCGCTTCCCCTGGAGGCGGATCTCGCCCAGCGGTTTCTCCAGGAGGACCGGAACCATGATGGATAGCCAACCGGTCGTCTACTGGGACACCTCGGCAATCGTCTCGGTCCTGTTCAAGGACGAGCACAGTGAGAACGCCAGGGGCCTTGCGGATGCGGAAGGCGTGCACTTGATGTCATCCCTGGGATATTCGGAAGCGTGCGCTGTTCTGGCCCGAATCGGGCGGGAAGGAGTCCTTGCGGACATTCTGGTAAAAGCCGCTTTCGAGGTTCTGGAAAACGGCCCCTGGCGCCGTCTTCGCATATCGCCGCTTTGGGAGGATCTCCGCAGTCTTTCAACGAAATGGCCCCTTCGCGGCGCGGACCTGTGGCATTTGGCCGCGGCAAAGCACATCCAAAAAGAGTTGCCGGAACTCACCTTGTTCACCTTTGACGAGCGATTGAAAATTGCCGCGGAGGGGGAAGGACTTCTTTAAAAAGGAAGGGGCGGCCACAGGACCATCGCGGCATTTTGACGCCACATTCCGTGGCCCGCCATAACGGGGCACGCAATGCGTTCCCCCATTCTCTTCGGGGAGTATCCTACCAACATCCTCGCCCTTGCGGACGCCTTCCGCCCCCCTGAAAAAATCCAGGAGTTCAGAGGCGGTGCGGCGCAGCCTCCGAAGCTTCGGATGAAAAGAAAATTAAAGGGTCCGTGGGGCGCTGGGCGGTGGAGCCCAAAGGTTGGACAGCCCGATCGCGCGAACAAGCCAAAAGCCGGTGGATGAGCAACGGGTCCGCTG
>JBJKPT010000041.1:0-4241 GCA_046706045.1 Desulfobacterales bacterium | reverse complement strand
CATCAAGGCCACGGAATTGATCCTGTTCACCAAACAGTTTCGCACCATGCTCCGGGGCGGGGTTCCCATCATCAACCTGTTGCAGATCTTGCAGCTCCAGACGGAAAATCCGGCGCTTCGGCGCATTGTCGAGGCCGTCGAGCGGGATATCCGGGAGGGGGCGAGCCTGCACGCGGCGCTGCGCAAGCATCCCAAGGCATTTTCGCCCCTGTATTGCGGCATGGTGCAGGCCGGCGAGGCGAGCGGGGCCCTGCCCGCGGTCCTTGAACGGTTGATTTACATCATCGATCACGAGAACAAGATCCGCTCGGACATCCGGGCGGCCCTGCAATACCCGATCATCGTCCTGTTTTTTCTGGGGGTGGCCTTTTTCGTGCTGCTGACGTTCGTGATCCCCCGGTTTGTCCGGATCTTTCTCTCCTCGGGGCTGGCATTGCCGGTGCCGACCAAAGTGTGCATGACGCTCTACGAGTTCCTGGCCCATTACTGGGCCGGGATCCTCGGCGTGGCGGTCCTCGGGGGCCTTGCGCTGCGCTATTATCTTCGCACGGATCAGGGAAAATTCGTTCGGGACATGATCCTGATGCGGCTTCCCGTCCTGGGCCCGCTTTTTGTCAAGACGGCCATGAGCCGGTTCGCCAGTATTTTCTCCATTTTGCAAAGCAGCGGGGTATCGGCGCTGGATTCGATGCGCATTCTCGGCAATACGGTCGGCAACATGGCCGTGGCCAGGGAATTTGACCGGATCCTCGAACGGCTCGAGGAAGGCCGGGGCATCGCCGAGCCGTTGCGCGGGGCGAAATATTTCACGCCCATCGTCATCAACATGGTGGCGATCGGTGAAGAATCCGGCAATTTGGAGGAAATGCTCAGCGAGGTCGCCGGTCACTACGATACCGAAGTGGAGTACGCCATGAAGAAACTTTCAGACGCCGTCGGACCGCTGCTCACGGTAGGGCTGGCCGCCGTGGTCGGTTTTTTCGCGCTGGCGATATTTCTGCCGATGTGGAACTTGGTAGGGGTGGTGAAATAGGTCGTGTCCATCCCGGGATGGACACTAGAAGAACAAGATCAGGGGGAGGATGGAATTCAACACAGAAGAAAAATCCGGATCGGGCGAAAACAAGGCAAAAGGCCGTCTGATGGGAAGGTTGTACCACACCAGGACCCGGTTTTATTTCAGCCTTTACGCGATTGTTCCGGTTATCTTTTCCGGTCTGAGCATTCTTTCGTCCATCGTGACCTTTCAGATCGTCCAGTTTCAGAACCAATTCGGCAAAAGCAACGTCGGACCGGTTCTGGTCTGGATCGCGATCCTCGGCGCGATCGCCGGTCTGTGCGGATTTGCCCTCATCTGGCTGCTGTTAAAGCCGATGAAGCATTTCGTGGAGGAAGCCCTGAAAGCACCCGCCCTTTCGGGCAACGCCGGGCCCCCTGAACGCGCGGGCCGCGACCGGGGCGATGAATTGCAACAATTCCGCCTGATATTCAAACGGATCACCGATGTCCTAAGCAAGGTCGACGCCCGTCAGATGTTCCCGGAAATCATCGGGGAAAGTGTCGCCATGCGCGGCGTGCTGCACCAGATCATGAAGGTGGCCCCCACGGATTCGACCGTGCTGATTCTCGGCGAAAGCGGGACCGGAAAGGAACTCGTGGCCACGAGCCTCTTCGAGCACAGCCGCCGTTCGGACAAGCCCTTTGTCAAGATCAATTGCGCGGCCATGCCCGCGGACCTGCTGGAAAGCGAGTTGTTCGGTCACGAAAAAGGCGCCTTTACCGGCGCGGTGGCCCGCAAGGTCGGCAAATTCGAAATCGCCGCCGGCGGCACCCTGTTTCTGGATGAAATCGGCGACATGCCGCTAAACCTCCAGCCGAAGATCCTCCGGGTCCTTCAGGAGCGCGAATTCGACCGGGTCGGCGGCGTCCGGCCCATCCGGGTGGACGTGCGCTTTATCGCCGCCACCAACCAGAATCTGGAACAAATGGTGCGGGACGGCCGTTTTCGCGAGGACCTGTTCTTCCGGCTCAACGTGTTCACGGTTCACCTCCCGCCGCTACGGGAACGAAAAGAGGACATCCCGTTGATCGTGGATGGACTCCTGAAAAAGACCTCCCGGTCCATGCGGGTCAGCGCCGAAGCCCTTCAGTTGATGATGGGCCACGGCTGGCCCGGCAATATCCGGGAGCTTCAGAACGTGATCGAGCGGGCCGCGGTGATCGCCTCCGAAGACCTGATCACCGTGGATTATTTGCCGGAGGGCATCGCCCGCGGACTTTCCCAGAAGATTCTCAGCGCCTCGACGGCTTTGGACAAGGCCCCTGCATCCATCGACGATCAGCTTCGGGAGATCGAGCGCGGCATGATCCTCCAGACCCTGAAAGAGACCGGCGGCATTCAGGCCCGCGCCGCGGAGCGGCTGGGAATCAACCAGCGAAGCCTTTGGCACCGGATCAAAAAGTATGAGATCGACGTGGCATCCATCAAAATCAACATGAAATGAAGGCGGATCCACAAAAAATGTAGTTCTTATTTTGATGAAGTTACCGAAGCGGCGGTTCCGCAAGGCTGAAATTTCGGACGATTTTGTGCAATGGGTCCATTTTTTATTTAAATTTTAATTTTACGATGGTATTGAAGGACGAATTCTTTCCGGAATTTATTTTCAGGCACAAACATTGCTTAATCGCTGATCAACCGGTTCCGAAAAGCCGCCGGAAAGTGTGAATTTCTTCTCCGGCAGTTTCCGGAAACGCAACGTGCGATCGGCTTTTCAAAACGAAACAAACGATTCGAGGCAGACGTATTCGGGCGAATGCGCGCTGTTTGGCTCACAACCGAGGACCGCGGGGTTTATCATCAAAAGAAAGAGGGGGAGGTTGGTTATGGAAAAGAAACGGTTGCTGAAGGATCAGACCGGCTTTACGCTGATTGAAATCATCGCGGTCCTGGTCATTCTCGGAATCCTCGCCGCGGTGGCCGTGCCGAAATTCTTCGACCTGCAGACCAAGGCCCGGGAAAGGGCCGTTCTGGCGGCGGTCTCCGAAATGCGGGCGAGGGTCAACCAGCATTTTGCCCAGGACCTGTTGAACGGCAAGACGGCTGGGGCGATCAATTATAAAACAACCGGCACCGACCCGATCAGCACCAACATCGGGCCTGACTTTTCCATACCGGCCGGGGGTTGGGAGGTTGGCACAACCAATATTCAAGTAAAGATTATATATCCAACAACCGCCGGTGCCTCCGCGAAAACGTACGTCAGTCCGACTGATTTTCCCAATATATCCATTCCGCACAGTTAACGGCCTTTGAGGCTCCGCCACCGTTTCGGGCATTTGAAATCCGAAAGCGCACGGTGGCGGAGCGGTTGCCCCTTGCGCGAGCGGGGGTTGCCCCGTTGAAGACGATGACACGCCGCCACCTTTTTCCGGTGCGGCGTTTTGTTTTGCCGCCCGCCTTTTTGTCGATCCCTCAAAAAAATCGCCGAATCGCCGTGCCGGTCCCGGATCGGGTTCGGCATCCGGTGCGGTCCGCGCCCGTCGCTGGATCGAATCCGCCCCCAAGTGTCCCGGCCATTTTTTTCTTCCTCGGGAGCCTTTAAAAGCGACCGGCAAAGCCCCGGTCCGCCAGACCCCGAAACGCCCGTTTCCATCAACAGCCCGGAATCGAAACCGTGGACATTCGATAATGTTTTGAATCTAATCCGTTATCGCGTAAAAATGAAAAATGTTCGTGGTTATGGTAACTTTTTGCGGCCAATTGAAATTAAAAACACAAAAAAGCAACCTCTTGAAAAGAGGCCTTTTATTCAAAAATATGGTCATGTGTTGCGATTCATCCATTGCCGGCAAGGACTGGCCGTGAAACACGACCATACGGTGCGATGCCTTGTTTTTTTTTCGGCGATCCCGTTTGACACGGGTGGGAGCTATTTCATTATAAACAAATATATCAAGCTGTTATATTTATTTCCAGCGCGTTTCAGCCTCCGGTTCGATTTATTTACAGGCATAAAAAAAACGAAAACTATTTTCCGCTTTTTTCTCTATACAAATTCCTAACTTTGTACTATTTTCCCCGCTCAGTGTTTTTTGGGTTGGGCATTCACAACATTAACGGAGGTGTCCAATGAGGACAAAAATGAAGTTCATGTTGATTCTTGGTATGGTGTTTTGTTTTGCCTTGGTCGTGAGCGCGCCCATGGTTTTCGCCGCGGAAGCGACGACGACCCAGAAGG
>JBJKPT010000040.1:0-2117 GCA_046706045.1 Desulfobacterales bacterium | reverse complement strand
AACACGCCGACCCAGATCCCGCCCGATCAGGTCGCGGGCGTGGTGGGCCCCCAACCACCGCCGCCACCGGCCGAAGTGATCGTCCCGGCTCCGGCCCCGGATTACATCTGGGTGGGGGGCGATTGGGTGTGGTTCGGGGGCCGCTGGGTCTGGCACCACGGCTATTGGTACCGGGGTCATCATGGACGAGGATGGCGATGACAGTGCCTGCCAGAACCGTTTTTTCTCTTTTGTGGTAGATCGAGACCATTTCGGGCGTCCATGGTAATTTGTTTTACCGGCGGCTATCCAAATCTGCCATCAAATATCCATTGACAGGCCGTGGATGCCCGCTTATTAGCTTGTATACAAGATATTATTTGTATAAAGTGAGACGACCCCATGAAAATACAGGATTGCATCTTCTTTCAATTATCCAGGGCGAGTCGGTCGGGGCTCCGGTATTGGACTCAGACGGTGACGGAATTCGGCGTCACGTCGTCTCAGGCCCTGGTGCTTCTTTTTTTATTGGAAGAAGACCGCGTCACGTCCAAGGATCTGGGGGAGAAAACCGAGTTTGACAGTGCCACCCTGACCGGCATCCTGGACCGCCTGGAGCGGGCCGGGCTCGTTGAAAGGCGCGATAACCCGAATGATGGAAGGGCGATTCTTGCATGTCTCACCGAAGAGGGAAAAAAGACCGCAACGCGGATTGAATCCATTATGGAAGATAAAAACCAGGCGTTTTTGTCCAACTTGACGCCGGAGGAGGGATTGATTTTGCGCGCGTTGTTGAAAAAGCTGTGCCGGGCTTAAAAAATTTTTGAAAATTTACCTTGTATGCAATCTAAAATCATATGAAATTTTAGAGAAACCGGAGGTGTCATGAAGAGGGTCAATCCGGCATACGTCGAGGAACTTAAAAACCTTGTTAAAAAGAGTCCATACCCACGGCACATGGCGATGGAATTGGAGCATATTGAATTTGATAACGCGGATATTTCCATTGAATTGGCGGCGTTTCACTTGCAGCCGTTCGGCATTGTCCACGGCGGGGTGCTGGCCACCCTGATCGACACGGCAACGTTCTGGTCGGCTTTCCTGAGGCTTCCCGAAGATGCGGGGCTTGTAAACGTGGATTTGAAGCTCAACTACCTCCAACCGGCGGTAAAGGGAAAATTGATTGCAAAGGGAACCTGCATGCGGCAGGGCAGTACCATCGGTTATGCGGAAGCAAGCGTTTTCGATGAGGCCGAAAAATTGATCGCCCATGGGACATCGACACTCATGGTGCTGCCGCAAAAAGGCCTGAAGCTAGACGCTCACAAGTTTCTTGATGAATGATGGGGACGGGTTCGTTAAACTTGCTTTTACCATTTTTCCGAAAATTCGGCGAAAATCGCGATCCGGCGGATCGGACATCTCCGGGATACCGGATCCGTCATCCCGGAACCGGTCCGGGACGGCTTGACGGCTGGGGGCATTCGGGGGCCGGCAATTTGACACGGCATTGATTTTTTATTGAATCCCATAGACCAAACCACGGGGGGAACAAACGATGAGGACACGTATAACAGAGCTGTTTCATATCCAGCATCCTATCATTCAGGGAGGCATGCACTACGTTGGGTTCGCGGAGCTGGCCGCGGCGGTGTCCAATGCCGGAGGGCTTGGGATCATTACCGGCTTGACCCAGAAAACGCCGGAAAACCTCGCCGGGGAAATTGCACGTTGCCGAAAGATGACCGACAAACCGTTCGGGGTGAACCTAACCTTCCTGCCGACGGTCGCAGTACCGGATTACCCGGGTTTTATCGATGCCATCATCGATGGCGGTGTGAAAATCGTTGAAACCGCAGGCCGCAATCCCGAGGCGTACCTGCCGAAACTAAAAGACGCGGGGGTGAAGGTCATCCACAAGTGCACCTCGGTGCGCCATGCCCTGAAGGCGGAAAAAATCGGTTGCGACGCCGTATCCGTGGACGGGTTCGAATGCGGAGGCCACCCGGGCGAGGATGACATCCCGAACATGATCCTGTTGCCGAGGGCTGCCGAAGAGCTGAAAATTCCGTTTGTCGCCTCCGGCGGCATGGCGGATGCGCGAAGCCTTGTTGCCTCCTTGAGCCTGGGCGCGGAGG
>JBJKPT010000039.1:0-7749 GCA_046706045.1 Desulfobacterales bacterium | reverse complement strand
TATCCCCACCAGATTTCGGGCGGCCAGCGCCAGCGGGTGGTCATCGCTCGGGCATTGGTCACCCGACCGGATTTCGTGGTGGCCGATGAGCCCATCGCCATGGCGGACGTCTCGGTGAGCGCCATGATCATCGAGCTGATGGTCCGGATGAAGGAGGAATTCGATCTCACCTACCTCTTCATCACCCACGATCTCGCGACCTGCAAATACATCTGCGACCGGATCGCCATCATGTATCTGGGAAAATTGATGGAGATAGGGCCCCTTGCCGAGGTATTCGGCCATCCGGTGCACCCTTACACCACGGCCCTTCTGGCCGCCGTCCCCGTCCCGGATCCGCAGTTTCGCCGGACCCACGCGATCCCGAAAGGTGAAATCCCCAGTGCCATCGATCCGCCCTCGGGCTGCCGGTTTCATCCCCGCTGCCCTCACGCCATCAGCGCCTGCTCCATCGAAATGCCGCAACGGATTCAGGTCGGAACCGACCATTGGGTGGCCTGCCCGGTGATGGCCGGCAAACCGTCGCCGACCGCCCCTGAAAAAAGCCATTGATCCCACCCCCTGCAGGGCACCGACCACGGCGCAATACCCTGCAGGGTTCACGCGGAATGCCGATCCTGCCCCCCATTTTTCTCCATTGATCCTGAGAGGTGCCCGACACCTCCGGAGCCCTCAGCCGCAGACGCGGCAATTCTCCAAGCAGGCTTCGTAATGGTGTTCACGGGAGTCATCGTCCGTAAATTCCGCATCCTTTCCCCAATGGGTCTGGATGCAACGGCCGATGCATTGCTGTTCGTCCTGGGATATGCGTTTGTCTTCCACGGGAAGATCTCCTTTCCGATTTGAGGCTTCGCAGTTCTTGGGCTTCGCCAATCGACGCCGGCCTGTTGCGGCCTTGAATGAAAGGCTAATTTCGAAAAGGGGATTTGCAAGCCGCTTCGCCTTGACATATTCTGCCGATTTTTCCTAATATCCAGCATGTATCGAGACAATTTCATCACGTCCCTGCGAACAGAGCTGCTGACGATCGTTGAATCGAGCCTGACACCGGTCGCATTGAAATACGGCTACAGCGAAACCGCTCTGGAATCGAACATCAAATGGCGTCCCCAGGTCCTTGTCCTGGGGAACTATTCCTCAGGAAAATCAACCCTGATCAACGAGCTGCTCGGTGCCGACATCCAGGCGACCGGACAAGCCCCCACCGATGATTCCTTTACCGTCATCACCTTTGATGGCGCGGTGGATACCGGGCCGATCCGGGTCACCGAACAACGGGACGGCAAATATCTTTTGAACGACCCCCAATACCCGTTCGAGATGTTGAAGCGCCACGGACAACGGTTTTCCGCTCATTTCCGGCTAAAAAAAGTGAACTCGCCCTTTTTGCGGAACCTGGCCGTCATCGACACCCCGGGAATGCTCGACAGCATTACCGAACGGGACAGAGGCTACGACTACCAGGACGTTATCGGGGATCTCGCCCAGATCGCCGACTTGGTGCTGGTGCTTTTTGACCCGCACAAGGCCGGTACCGTCCGGGAGGCGCATGCCAGTCTTCGGGACACCCTGCCGGCCAAAACCTTTGAAGACCGGGTTCTTTTCGTCTTGAACCGGATCGACGAATGTGCCTCGCTGAACGACCTGTTGCGGGTCTACGGCACCCTTTGCTGGAACCTCTCCCAGATGACCGGGCGCAAGGACATTCCAATGATCCATCTTACCTATTCGCCCCGGGCGGTGAACGGTGGATCCGGCTCGCCGCTGCCCGGCTACCTGCAATTTCTGGAAAACCAGCGGGAAGAACTGAAAAAAGCGATCCAGCTGGCCCCCCGGCACCGGCTCGACAACCTCACGGCCTTCGTGGAGACGCACAGCGAACGATTAAGCCACATGCTCGAGGCATTGGTTTCCTATCGTCGCCATCAGCGCCGTTGGGCGGTGACCTATCATCTGTGCGGGGTGGCGTTGGGCCTTCTGGTTGGGGCCGGTGCGGGACTTGGTTGGAAGATCTCGCCCCTGGGTGCCGGCATGCCTTTGCCGATCATCGGCGCCATGTCCGGGGTGGTCGCCGTCTTGTTTTACACTTTCTGGGCCTCGGGCCTCGGAAAGCCGATGCGCCGGCGCCGTCATCGCCGGCAGTTGGCCGCAATCGACGATTTGACTCCGCTTACCAACCAGACCCGACGCGACAGCTGGCAATCGGTGCGCGATCTCGTCCGGGCCTTTTTGGAAAAATCCCGGGGACGCTTTTCCCTGGGCCAAGCCATCTACGAATACAACTGCATTAAAAAAGTGTACCGGGAAGGCACCCGGGAGATTCGCGAAGCCCTGAATGAACTGGCGGCCTTGCCCGAAGATGCACCCCCCGAAGCCTATGCCCGGCTGATCGCGACGACAGCGGAGGCACCGGGGACCAAATCCGGCGAATCCTGACTTCAGCGCCACTTCCATCGATAGTGTCCATCCCAGGATCGGCAATTTTGCGTGAGGTCAAGGCGGCCGGATGATTGGAACCGGAGGAATGGCGCGGCTATTTCGAGGATTCCAATCGGTCGGCCAACGCAGAAATCGCGGAAAAGGGCCATTCTGGGATGGACACTCGCTAAATGCCGAGGTAGGCCTTTTTCACGTTATCATTGGCCAGCAAGCGTTCGGCGGTGTCGGCCATGGTGATGCGGCCGTTTTCCATCACATACCCCCGATGGGCCACCTTTAGGGCAAGGTTCGCGTTTTGCTCGACGAGAAATATGGTGGTGTCGCTCTCCTTGTTGATCTTATCGATAATCATAAAAATCTGCTTGACGATCAGCGGTGCAAGTCCCAGGGACGGCTCGTCCAGAAGCAACAGCTTGGGCCGCGCCATGAGGGCGCGGGAGATGGCCAGCATCTGCTGTTCACCGCCGCTCAAGGTTCCACCGGCCTGATGCCTTCGCTCGGCGAGGATAGGGAAAAGGGAATACACGTACTCGATGTCCTGCCGGATGTTGGCCTTGTCGGTCCGCAGGAAGGCGCCCATGTCCAAGTTTTCGGCGACGCTCAGGAAAGGAAAAATCCGCCGGCCTTCCGGCACCTGGCAGATGCCCAGGGCCACGATCTTGTGCCCTGGGAGGTTTTGGATGGGCTTGCCTTCGAAAACAATTTCCCCGTGCCGGGGCGGCCGAACTCCGCAAATGGACATCAGGGTGGTGGTTTTACCGGCGCCGTTGCCGCCAATCAAGGTGATGATCTCCCCTTTGCCGATCTCGAGGCTCACGCCTTTCAAGGCTTCGATGTTGCCGTAATACGTATGGATATCCTTGACCTTAAGCATCGATGTCTTCTCCGAGATAAGCCTTGATCACGGCAGGATTTTTTTTGATCTCCTGAGGCGAGCCATGGGCGATCCTTTTCCCGTAATCCATGACAAAAATGCGATCCGACAGGGCCATGACCATCTTCATGTCGTGTTCGATGAGCAGGATGGACAGGTCTTCGGTTTCCCGGAGCCGCAGGATCAACTTGTCGAGTTCTTTGGTTTCCTGTGGGTTCATGCCTGCGGCCGGCTCGTCAAGCAGCAGCAGGAAGGGCTCCGTTGCCATGGCCCGGGCGATTTCCAGGCGGCGCTGGGCCCCGTAAGGGAGGTTGGCGGCCACTTCGTTGACCCAGCGTGTAAGGCCGATTTTTTCCACAATCCGGTAACTGTCGATGATGACCTGTTTTTCTTCCTTTCGTGTCGCCGGAGGGCGGAGAAACGCACCGGCAACCCAGGATTTCATCCGGCAGTGGCGACCGATCATGACGTTTTCCAATACGGTCATGGTGGAAAATAACCGGATGTTCTGAAACGTTCGGGCGAGACCCTGCTCGGTCACCCGGTTCGGTTTGAGTCCGTTGATCCGCTGGGGGGCTTTTCCAGGCGGGCGGATGAGGATATCGCCTTTCGTTGGATTGTAAATGCCGGTGATGCAATTAAAAAAGGTGGTCTTCCCGGCGCCGTTCGGGCCGATCAGGGCTACGATCTCCCCTTTTTGAATATCGATGTCCACACGATCGAGGGCGCGCAGGCCGCCGAAATCCATGGTCAGGCGGTTGACTTCAAGAATCGGTTCCATGGGGATCAGTTGCTCTCGCTATTGGTTTTCAAGGGCTTTGACCGGGGATGCTCCCCCGATGTTCGGGACGGCACTTCGCCGATCACCCGCGTCGTCGGCGTCGAGCCCTTCAAAAGTGTATTTTTTTCGCACGGCGACGATCATGCCGTTGGGCCGGAAAATCATCATGAGAACGAGAACGGCGCCGAATATCAGCATCCGGTACTGCGCAAACGCGCGCAAGTATTCCGGCATGAGAATCAGCACCATGGCACCGGTGATCACCCCGACGACGGAGCCCATGCCGCCGAGAACCACGATGCAAAGAATGATGATCGACTCCCAGATGGTAAAGCTCGCCGGATTGATGAAGGTGGTCTTGGCGGCAAAGACCACGCCGGCCATCCCGGCCCAGGTCGCCCCCAGGGCAAATGCGGTCAGCTTGGTTTTGGTCCGGTCGATGCCCATGGCCTGACAGGCGACCTCATCTTCCCGGAGCGCCAGCCAGGCTCGGCCGAGACGGGAGTTCCGAAGCCGGTTGACGAAAAAAATCGTCACCAACGACAGCGCGATCATCAGAAAATAGACGGCGACGGTAATGCCTTCCAGTGACAGGTGGAGCCCGAAAAACGATGGCCTGGGAATGTTCGGGATGCCGCTGGGGCCGTAGGAAAAGGAATTCCAGTTTTCGAGGACGATCCGGATGATTTCACCAAAGCCCAGGGTGACGATGGCCAGATAATCGCCCCGGAGCCGCAGGACGGGAAAACCTAGAATAATGCCGGCGGTCGCGGCCAGTACCGCGCCGATGGGCAGCGCCAGCCAGAATCCGAGACCATAGTGAAGGTTGAGAAGCGCGTAGGAATAGGCGCCGATGGCATAAAACGCCACATAGCCCAGATCGAGCAACCCGGCCAGGCCCACGACGATGTTCAACCCCAGGCCCAACATGACGTAGATCAGGGCGTTGGACATGATGTTGACCTGGTACATGGAGAAGACGAACGGGAAGACGGCAAAAAAGATCGCGGCCGCTGTCAGCCCGGGGATGTAAAACCGCCGCTCCTGGAAAAAGCGTTCGGTCAGCGTCGGTTTCGGGGTCTCACCCCGCTGCAGCGCCTTGGCACCCATTTCCTTGCGCCGGAGCAGGTATCGCCACAGAAAGGAGAGAAAAAAGGTGCCGACAGCGACATACACCGCGTTTCGAAAACGCCAGTCAATCGTGTTGTTGATCGTATTCACCCGGATGACCATGATGGGAAAGGTCAGAAAAACAAACCAGATGGACGCCAACAACGATCGTTTGATTTCTTCGATGGTACTCATACGGGATACAGTCCAGGGTTGACGGTGATCACAAAGATTACACTTTCTGCGTCTGGGAACGACCGAGAATACCGCTGGGCCGGAAGATCAGGATAACGACCAGAAAGACGAAGGCGAAGACGTCTTCATAGTCGCTGGAAATATACCCGGTGAAAAAACTCTCCGTCCAGCCGAGCACCAGACCCCCCACCACGGCTCCGGGGATGGAACCGATTCCTCCCAGCACCGCGGCGACAAAGGCTTTGATGCCGGCGATAAATCCGATGTAAAAATTGATCTGCCCCATGGCGGAGCCGATCAGGACACCGCCCAGCGCCGCCGTGGCCGAACCGATGATGAAGGTGATCGAGATGACCTTGTTGACATCGATGCCCACCAGCATGGCCATGGACATGTCCTGGGCCGTCGCCCGCATGGCCTTGCCGGTCCGGGTGAACTTGATCATGATGGTCAAAAGAATCATCACGATGGCGGTGACGATGATGATCATCAATTTCTGGGAGCTGATCAAGTAGGCATAAGGGGCCCACCATTTAAGGTCGGGAATCAGACTTGGGAACGGGAGAAAATCGGAGGTCTGTGCCAAGAGCACATAATTTTCCAAAAAAAACGATAAGCCGATGGCGCTGATCAAGGGGGACAGCCGGGGTGCGGTGCGAAGCGGTTTGTAACAGATTTTTTCGGCGGTCCAGCCGTAGGCGGAAGAATAGACGACGGCGGCCAGGGTGGCGATGATCAGGATGGCCAAGTTGTTCCAACCGAGCATGTTCAAGACGCTGGCGAAAATCAACGCCGTGAAGGCGCCGATCATATAAATGTCGCCATGAGCGAAATTGATCAGCTCGATGATGCCATAGACCATGGTGTAACCCAGGGCGATCAGGGCATAAATGCTTCCCTTGGCCAGACCGCCAAGAAACAGCTCCATGAAGTATTGGAAATTCCAGTGCATAGGCGTTCTCGGCCGGGGCGCCGGTCGCTTCCCCGTCGGCCCCCGAAAAGATCTCTGTAGATTTTTTTAAAAAAACCGGGGGCAAACCGCGATTGTCGCCTGCCCCCGGCGCGTATCCAGCCAACGACTCGAATCTATTTTACTTGAACGTAAACACCGTTTCGGACCTGGTACATGGAGAACCCGACACCGGTCGCATCGCCCCGTTTGTCGAATTTGATTTTTCCCAACGGGGTTTCGACCGGATCGTTGTGAAGGGCCTTTATCACGGCGTCATAATTGGTGCTGCCCGCCTTCTGGATGGCATTCAGCAGCGCCAGGGTGGCGGCGTAGGCATTGAGGTAGAACGCGCCCGGCTCGGCGCCATAGGCCTTTTCGAATTCCTTGTTGGCCTTGATGGCCAGCGGATTGCCCGAAACGTCTTCCGGACCCGAGGCATAGACGCCTTCGGAATACTTGCCGGCGACCTTGATGAAGGTGTCGTCTTTCACCCCGTCATCGGAGATAAAAATCGTCTTCATCTCTTTTTTTCGCATCTGGGAGACAAGCTTTGAGGCTTCCGGATGGTAGCCGCCGAAAATCACGGCCTGGGCACCGGAAAACTGGACCTTGTTGATGATGGCCGAGTAGTCCACGGCACCGGGGGTGATGCCTTCAAAGAGAACGACCTTGGCGCGCGGGTCGGCTTCCAAGAACTTCTTGGCGTATTCGGCCAAGCCCTTGCCGTAGTCGCCCTTGTCGTGGAGAACGGCGATTTTCGTCAGCTTCAGGTCGTTCAGCGCAAAATCGACATCCAGACGGGCCTGGGCGTCATCGGAAGCGATGGTGCGGAAAAAATTCGGGTACTCGCCGCTCTGGGTCAGGGCCGGGTTGGTCGCCGACGGCGAAATGGCGATGACATCCGCCTTCTTGTAAACCCCCAGGGCCGGCAGGGTGGCGCCGCTGCAGATATGTCCGATCACGAAATGCACATTTTCCGAAATGAGCTTCATGGCGACGTCGGTGGCCACTTCCGGTTTGCACTGATCGTCTTCAACGATCAGTTGGATTTTTTTGCCAAGGATTCCACCCTTGGCATTGACGTCCTTGACGACGAGTTCCGCGGCCTTCACGGTCGGAATGCCGTAGGAGGCCAAGTCACCGCTGTGCGGACCGGCAACGCCTATCTTGATGGTGTCCGCGGCACCGGCGGCTGCGGTGAGCCCAAGAATCGCAATCGCCGAAACCAAAAACATCACGATTGATTTCCTCATACCAAACACCCTCCTCCATTTAATGTGATTGACAAACCCCAAAAGCCCCTTGTCAAATAAGCGCCGCATGTATAATCGCTTTGCCTATACCCGTCAAGCCCCGCGGCGGTTCGGAAGTGCCCTGAAGCGCAGATCATTCAGGTGC
>JBJKPT010000038.1:0-10336 GCA_046706045.1 Desulfobacterales bacterium | reverse complement strand
CCGGTCGCTTCAATACCTGAAAATAACCATCGTCGACGAAACCCGGGATGGTATCACCTCGACGATCACGGCCCGACGAAGCGACGGCATGCCGATCCGTATCCGGATTACCATGCTTTCTCCCGAGTTCACCGATGTGGGTGTTCGATCCGGCCCGATCGGCTACTGGAACCGGGAAAGCTCCGAGCTGATCCATGCCACCATTGCCCAACGGATCCGGTAGCCGGGACATCGATGCCGTCCTTTGCCGGGTCCGCGAAACCGTTTCGACGCACCGGATGATCGCCGCGGGTGACCGTGTGGCCGTGGCCGTTTCCGGAGGTCCCGACTCCGTCGCCCTTTTGGACATTCTCGATATCCTTGCCAAAGAACACAACGTGGAATTGGCCGTCGCCCATGTCAACCACGGTCTTCGCCCGGAGGCCGATGCCGACGCCGCGTTTGTCGAAAAACTGGCGGCACGGTATCATCGGGCGTTCTTTCCACGAACGGTCGCCGTCGCGGCCCTGAGCCGCAAACGCCGCATGGGCATCGAAGAGTGCGCCCGCACCGAACGCTACGCTTTTTTCCACCGGCTGGTCACGCATGAGGGATTCGACAAAGTGGCCCTGGGCCATCATGCCGACGACAACGCGGAACAGGTGCTCATGGCCCTGGTCCGTGGGGCCGGTCCGGAAGGCCTGGCAGGCATTCCACCGGTACGCGACGCCTTCATCGTCCGGCCCCTGCTCGCGCTGACCCGGGCGACGATTTCCCGTTATGTCCGGACGCGCGGACTGGTCTGCCGCACCGACGCCACAAACGCCGATCCACGGTTTACCCGGAACCGGGTCCGCCACCGGCTCCTGCCTCTGATCAGGGCCGAGTTCAATCCCGCCATCGTTGGTTCCCTGAACCGCCATGCGGTCATTGCCGCGGATGAAAACCGTTGGCTGGCGGCCTTGGTCGACGAATTATGGAAGACCGTGGCCGTCGAGGCGACGCCGGCAGGCATCTGCCTCGATGCCGATGCCGTAAACGCCTTGCCTCACGCGGCCCGGCGGCGGGTCCTTCGCCGTGCGATCCAGCGGCTGCGCGGTGATCTGAGGCGCTTCGGGATGGAACACATCGAAGCCATGGTGAACCTGGCGCAGCGGTCATCCAGGGCCGGTATCGATCTGCCCGACGGCGTCCGTGCCGAGATTTCCGGAACATGTCTTCGCCTGACGCAACAGAGCTCACCGGCCAGGGGACGCCGGCGGCGACCGGCGTCAGCCACCTTCGAATACGCGGTCTCGAGCCCGCCGGAGAGCCTGCTTCGGATTGCGCTGAAGGAAACCGGGGCCACGATCGTGCTTCGCCCGGTGCCGGCCCCGGTTGATTTCTCGCGGGGTTCTGGACACCAGGTTGCTTTTTTTGATATGGATACGATAGACTTTCCATTGTTAATCCGCAGTGTTCGAGCGGGCGATCGGATGATTCCCTTGGGGCTCGGCCACCACAAGAAAGTGGCGCGCCTGCTCATGGACCGGAAAATCCCCCGCGATCACCGCCGGGAAGTCCCGATCATTGCGGATCAGAGAAAAATCATTTGGGTTGCAGGCGTTTGCATCAGCGATCGGGTTCGGCTGACCGCGCATACCCGCCGGGCGTTGCGCGCCGAGTGGCGGTTGCCCGGAACGATTTGATGCTTACCGTTTATCGGATGCCCCGTCGTGCACAAACGATGAATACCGCGCGCGCATCGTCCGTACCAACCCGCAACCGACCAGGAGGAGCACCCGTTGAACCCGTTTTACAAGAATCTGGCGCTGTGGCTGATGATCACCCTGATGATGATCATGCTCTACAACCTGTTTAGCACCCAGCACCCGACCGAAGCCAACATCAGCTACACCGCCTTCTTAAATAAGGTGGAGCAATCGGAAATTCAAAAGGTGACCATCCAGGGGCAGGAAATCACCGCCACCGATACGGGCAACAAGGAGTTCAAGGTTTACGCCCCCCAAGACAGAGACCTGATCAGCACCCTGCGCAGCAAAAACGTGGTCATCAACGCCAAGCCGCCGAACGACTCGCCCTGGTATACTTCCATGCTGATGTCGTGGCTCCCCATGATCGTGCTCATCGGGGTGTGGATTTTTTTCATGCGCCAGATGCAATCCGGCGGCGGCAAGGCGATGTCGTTCGGAAAAAGCCGCGCCCGGCTGATGTCGGATCAATCCAAGAAGGTGACGTTTGAAGACGTCGCCGGCATCGACGAAGCCAAGGAGGAATTGAGCGAGATCGTCGAATTTCTGCGCGATCCCAAAAAATATACCCGCCTCGGCGGCCGCATCCCGAAGGGCGTACTGCTGATGGGCTCTCCGGGGACCGGCAAGACGTTGTTGGCCCGTGCCATCGCCGGAGAGGCCGGGGTACCGTTTTTCAGCATCAGCGGCTCGGATTTCGTGGAGATGTTTGTCGGTGTCGGTGCCTCCCGGGTGCGGGACCTCTTCGTTCAAGGCAAAAAGAATGCGCCCTGCATCATTTTCATCGATGAAATCGACGCCGTGGGCCGGCACCGCGGCGCGGGTCTGGGTGGCGGCCACGACGAACGCGAACAGACCCTCAACCAGTTGCTGGTCGAAATGGACGGCTTCGAATCCAACGAAGGGGTCATTTTGATCTCGGCCACAAACCGCCCGGATGTCCTGGATCCGGCCCTGCTCAGGCCCGGCCGGTTCGACCGCCAAGTGGTCGTGTCGATGCCGGACATCAAGGGCCGCGAGAAAATCCTTCGGGTTCACCTAAAACGCACCCCCACCGGCCCCGATGTCTCTCCCCTGATTCTGGCCAAGGGAACCCCCGGCTTTTCCGGTGCCGATCTGGAAAACCTTGTCAATGAAGCCGCTCTGCTTGCCGCCAAGCGCAACAAAGAACGGGTTCAAATGATCGATCTCGAAGACGCCAAAGACAAGGTCTACATGGGCCTGGAGCGAAAATCCAAGGTGATGAGCGAAGACGATCGCAAGACCACCGCATACCTCGAGGCGGGTCTCGCCCTCGTCGCCCGGTTCCTGCCGAATACCGAGGCGGTCAACAAGATCACCATCATCCCCCGGGGACGCGCAGCCGGGGTGACCTGGTTTTTACCGGAAGAAAGGGATTTTCGCTACAAGGACCAGCTCGAAAGCGAGCTGTCCGTGGCCTTTGGCGGACGGGTGGCCGAAGCCATTGTTTTTGGCAGGGTCAGCACCGGTGCCGCAAACGACATCAAGCAGGCCACAGATCTTGCCCAGAAGATGATCCGCAGCTGGGGAATGAGCGACAAGCTCGGCCCCCTGTCCTATGCCAAGAATGAGGAGCATGTATTTCTGGGCCGGGAAATCGCCCAGCACCGGGATTACTCCGAAGCAACGGCCCAGCAGATCGATGAAGAAGTCCGCCAACTCGTCCAGTCCGCCTATGAACGGGCCCAAACGATTCTTCACGACAACCGGGATATTCTGGACGCCCTGGCCGGGGAATTGCTGGAAAAGGAAACCGTCATGGGCAAAGAACTCGACCAGTTGATCCTGACCCTGCGCCCGGGCTTCGAATTTCCATCCCCCATCGTCGATGTCGCCGCCGACGAAGAAATTACCGTCACCGCCGAAACCCACGAATCCAACACCTCGGCAACCGCGCCCGAGCTCCCGGGCGGCGGACAAGGCGACGGGCCCGGCATATCCACCGATGCCTGAGATGCACACGTTCACCATGCGCGCAGGCGGCCGCCGGCTCGAATTGGGGCCGGAACGGACCCTGATCATGGGGGTCGTCAACGTCACACCGGATTCGTTTTCCGACGGCGGCCGGTTTTTTGATCGTGAAACCGCCATCGGCCACGCCCTGAAGCTGGTCGATGACGGCGCCGACATCCTCGACATCGGCGGCGAATCCACCCGCCCCTATTCCGATCCCGTCACCACCGACGAAGAGCTTCGGCGGGTGCTCCCGGTCATCGAGGCCCTTGCAGCGCGCGTTTCGGTGCCCATTTCCATCGATACCACCCGAGCCGAGGTCGCCCGGCGCGCGATCGCGGCCGGGGCCGCCATCATCAACGACGTGAGCGCCTTGCGCATGGATCCCCGACTCACCGAAGTGGCCGTCGACGCCGGCGTGCCGGTCGTGCTCATGCACATGAAGGGAACCCCCAAGACCATGCAGCTCGCCCCGGTCTATGCGGATCTGATCGGAGAGATCAAATCCTTTCTCCGCCGCGCCATCGACGACGCCGTATCCCGGGGCATCGATCGGCGCCGCATCATCGTCGATCCGGGCATCGGCTTCGGAAAGACCCTTGCCCACAACCTGACCTTGATCCATCGACTGGGCGCTTTTTCGGATCTGGATGTCCCCTTGCTGATCGGTCCGTCCCGGAAGGCATTCATCCGTAAGCTGCTCCGGGGAGCCGGCGCCGAGGACCTCCCGCCATTGGCACCCGAGGTGGGTGTCGGCACCCAGGCGGCCGTGGCCGCTTCCGTTTTGAGCGGCGCACACATCGTCCGCGTCCACGATGTCGCGGCCGCCCGTGCCACCGTGACCATCGCCGATGCGATCCGGGTTTCAAATGGCGATTGAAACGCTGAAGGCCCGATGACCCCGTTTTCCCCCCCCGCGGCAAAAACGATGGGACGGCGTCCTTGCGATGGCCGGAATGCCGGTATCGCCGGGATGACATCGCAAGGCCTCTTTTTTCAACAATCCGATTGCCCCCTGTGAGGAGAAAAAAGCATGCTGCTGGTTATCGATGTCGGCAACACCAATATCGTCCTCGGCATTTACGACCAGGATCGGCTCGTGCAGACGTGGCGGGTGCATACCGATTCCAATATCACCGCCGATGAGTTCAACGTCCTGGCCATGGGGTTGTTTTCCGCTGCCGATCTTTCACCGGCCGGCATCGAAGAAACCATCATTTCCTGCGTGGTGCCCCCCATGGTCGATATCCTGAACGGCTTCTGCACCCGCTATCTCGGCCATTCGCCCCAGTGGGTGGACCCGAGGACCACAAAGGTGATACCGATCCTCTACAGCAATCCGGCGGAGGTGGGGGCCGACCGGATCGTCAACGCCGTGGCCGCCTACGAAAAGTACAAAACCGCGCTCATCATTATCGATTTCGGAACGGCCACCACCTTCGACGCCGTCACCGCCATGGGCGAATACCTGGGCGGGGCCATCAGCCCGGGCATCAAGATCGCCGCGGAAGCCCTGTTCCGCCGGGCATCCAAACTTCCTCGGGTGGAACTCTTCAAACCCCCTTCCGCAGTGATTGGAAGGGACACCATCGCCAGCATCCAATCGGGCATCATCTTCGGCTATGCCGGACTGGTGGACGGCATGGTGGAGCGGATGCGAACGGAGATGGCGACAAGCCCGCGGGTCGTGGCCACGGGCGGACTGGCGCCGCTCATCGGCAAGGTCTCGCGCACCATCGAGAGCGTGGAACCGGATTTGACCATCGAAGGGCTCCGGCTGATCTACCGGAAATCGCTCCGCTGCAAGGACGCATGACCAAAGGTGTTTTCAACCGGGAAAGGGGGCCGGCGGATGCGTTGACCACCGCCGGGGCGAACGGGAAGGCTTGGGAAGCAAGGGGTGCCGCCCAAGACGCAGACGTACGCGCGTCTTTTGCTCAAGGCGGCGATGGGTGAAATTTCTGGATGGACATCAGATATCCCAAATAACCGCGGATGCTGTTGAGCAAAAAGCCGGTTTCCCGTTGTCGGTCCCCGCGGGAGAGTTCATCCCATGCGGCCAGGAGCGGGTCCGCGGCCAGGAGTTGTGTCAGGATCCGGTCAAGATCGGTCTCGCTTTCCGCCGGACGCAGATCGGCGATGATGTCGCGCCATCGCAGCAATTGGTCCCGGTGGGCGGAAAGCATCGACTCCGGATCGTCCACCGCGCCGACATGACCGTAGCACAACCGCCGGGCGCCGCTACCCCGCAATCGATCGAGGCTCTCGATGCTGGTTTCCAGGAAAAACCGCGGCGGTGTCGCCGGCCGCAGGTACCGGCGGGTTCCAACCTGCTGACAGACCCCGCCGGCTTCACCGGCAAAGAGATTCGCCCCGATCCGGTAGCTCACGTGATGGGGCGCATGCCCCGGGGTGGCGATGGCCTTCACCCCGAAATCGGAAAAGGTTGCGGCATCGACCAACCGTTCAATGGCGACCGGTGCAATCGGGCCGTAGCTCCGCGCCAAATCACCCAACGTCGCGAGGCTCCCGGCCCAGAGTTTTTCCGGTGCCGCAAGGTGTGGGAAGGCACCGGGATGGCAAACCACCGGGGTCTCGGGAAACCGGGACGTTAGATCGCCGATGCCGCCGGAATGATCGATGTGAATATGGGTCAACAGGATCGCGTCCAAGTGGTGAACACCCAGGCCCGACAGTGCCTCGGCGAGCCGGTCGATGGTGGCCGAGGGGCCCACATCCACCAGCAGGGTATGGCGGCCGGTGACGAGCCATGCCCCGATGAAATCCTCGAACCCGGCCATGGGTTGGGGCAGACGGATGCGATACAGGTCTTGGTCGATGGGAAGAATCAATTGCATGTAGATGCTTGTGGATTGCCACGCCGTCCGGGAAAAACGGGCCGCGGCGGGATCAGGCGATCCCCAATTGGGCTTCGATGCGGCGAATCTCGCCTCGGACGGCCTCGCGCTCGTCGTCGGTCAAGGCCTCGGATTCCAAGCGCCGGGTGAGGCCCAGGAGAATCATCTCAAGGCGGTAGTCGGCGCAGGTGTAAGTCCCGGCCATGGTCAAATGGATCCATTCGTTGATGGTTTCGCCCGTGGGGCGGGGGTGCCGGAAACCGTACGGGCACGCAACGGTCCGCCGCGGCATGGATTTTCTTCCAATCCCTGTTTTCTTAATCCGAAGTCCGTACTCCTCGAACCTTGCCTTCGAATCCCGCCCGTCACGCCCGGCCGGTTTTGATGAGCGATTCCTTGAACACCCGATAAAAGGCGTTGAACTCGGCCAGCCCGTACCGGAGCACCTTGTCGAATTCATCGATGAGGTCGGCGTTGATCACCAGGTTGACGCTTCGATTGAAGGCGGCCATGTTGTCGTTGGTTCGAAACCGATCGGAGATCAGGGCCACGAAGATATCGCGACGGATCGGGGTGGTGAGCCGCTCCAGGTAGCGCAGCACATGGTTCTGATCCGGACTCGGGCAATCAAAATGTTCATCGACCACGATCACGTCGAAGTTGTGAAACCGCATCTGTTTGATGGCCTCGCGGGCCATCGAGGGCCGGGCCACGCGGTAATTCATCGTTTCCAGGGTCGCGATGATCTTTTCCCGGTGCACCGGATCGGCGTTGAGCACCAGGGCGGTGAGCGCCCCCTCTTCGACAAAATCAAAAGGCCGATCCGAGGCATCGTAGGACCAGGAATCGATAGGGCGGTCGGAGGCCGCCTCGGCGGCTTCAAACGCAACCGGGGCCGATTCGGCCGCGACCGCCGGAACCGTGATCTTCTCTTTGCACTTGGGACAGGTCAGGGAAAAGCTCTTGCCTTTGGGCACCTTTTCGTCGGACAGGACGAACCTTGCCTGGCAATGGGTACAGAAGATGTCCATGGGCCCCTTTCGTTTCGATGCGATGCCACGTGGCGGGGCGGTATCGATGCGTTCCGTTCAGCACTTCTCCGCCAATTTGCGGACACGCGCTCAGCGCTTTGGTCGCGCGTAATTGAGATCCACCTTGAGATCGGAAATATCCGTGGTGGCCTCGCCCCGTCCGGCCTTGATGCGGTCGATGCCGCGGCCGACCGTTGCCCGCCGGGAGCAATAGGCCATGGCCGTCTCTGCGGTGATCACTCCCCGCTCGAACAATCCGAGGATATACTTGTCAAAGGTCGCCATGCCAAAGGCTTCACCGGCTTCGATGATCTCGTAAAAAGTCTTGCCTTCGGACTCGCCGTTCAGGATGGCATCCTTGCACCGGAGACCGGTTGACAAAATTTCGAAAGCGGCCACCCGGCCGCCGCCGATCCTGGGTAAAAGCCGCTGGCAGATAATCCAGCGCAAACTCTCGGCCAACCGGGTCCGGATCTGATTTTCTTCTTCGAAAGTGAACATGCCCAGAAGCCGGTTGACGGTCTGGCCGGCATCCACGGTATGCAAGGTGGTAAGCACCAAGTGCCCGGTTTCTGCCGCGCTCAGACCGATCTCGACGGTTTCCCGGTCCCGCATTTCGCCGACCAGGATCACCTTTGGGGCCTGGCGCAAGGCGGAACGCAGCCCGGAGGCGTACGTGTCGAAATCGTTACCCATCTCCCGCTGGTTGAAGGTCGATTTCTTGTGGGGGTGCTGATACTCCACGGGATCTTCCAGGGTGACGATGTGAACGGACTTGTTTTCGTTGATCTCGTTTAAGATGGCGGCAAGCGATGTCGTCTTCCCGCTGCCGGTGGCGCCGGTCACGAAAATGATCCCGTTCTTTTCTTCCGCCATCCGGTAAAAGGCCCTGGGCAGGTCCATCTCCTTGATGGTGGGAATCTTGCTTTCCAGCTTCCGAAGCACAATGGAGTAATTGCCCAACTGGGAGAAGATGTTGACCCGGAACCGTGCTTTTCCCGGCAATTCATACGAACAATCGCAGGAGCCCTCGGTGAGCAGGGTCTCGGTCAGGCGCCGGTCCTGGTTGATGATGTTCAGCGCCATCACTTCGGTCTGAAACGGCGAGAGTTCCCGAAACGGCGGGTCCAATTCAACCGAGGCCAGTTGCCCCGCGGTCTCCACCTGAAAGGGCCGGCCGGCGGTGATGTTCAGATCCGAGACGTTGTCGTAGGCATCCAGCATTCGGGCCAGAATATGGTCCATTTCCTGTTTGCGCATGGACTCTCCCTTAGGCGTCGGTAAAATCCGCGGGCGGTGTTCTCAACAACGGCCGGAACCGCGCCTTGTCGTTCGCCTTCATGTAGGCTTCATCCGTGCTGATCATCCCCTTGTTGAGGAGATCCATGATGGCGTCGTCCAAAAGAACCATCCCGTATTTTTTGCCGGTCTGGATCATCGATGAAATCTGGTGGGTCTTGGCTTCACGGACGAGGTTTCGGACCGCCGGGGTGGCGATCAGGATCTCCAATGCCGCCACCCGCCCTTTCTTGTCGGCCCGTTTGAAGAGCACCTGGGCAAGGACGGCCCGAATGCCGTCGGCCAGGGTGGAACGGATCTGGGCCTGCTGGCTCGCCGGAAACACCTCGATGATCCGGTCCACGGTTTTCATGGCACTGGAGGTGTGGAGCGTTCCAAAAACCAAGTGCCCGGTGGAAGCCGCCTCGATGGCAAGATTGATGGTCTCCAGATCCCGCATTTCGCCCACCAGGATGATGTCCGGGTCTTCCCGCAGGGCTCCGCGCAAGGCGGCGGCGAAGCTCCGGGTGTGCAGCCCGACTTCCCGGTGGTTGATGATGCAGCCCTGGCTCTTGTGCACGAATTCGATGGGGTCTTCCACCGTGATGATGTGGTCCTTGCGAAGACGGTTGGCCTGGTCGATGATGGCGGCCAGGGTGGTGGACTTGCCGCTTCCCGTCGGCCCGGTCACCACGACCAGCCCCCGGGGCAGCATGGCCAATTTGTTGACGACGGCGGGAAGGCCCAGCTGCTCGGCCGTCATGATGGTGCTCGGGATTTCGCGGAACACCGCCGCGCATCCGTATTTTTGCATGAAAAAATTGACCCGGTACCGTGCAAGCCCCGGAATTTCGTAGCCAAAGTCCACATCGCCGGTCTCTTCGAAGATTTTAATTTTGTCTTCGGGGGCGATTTCGTAGAGCATGGCCCGGAGTTCGTCGTTATCCAGCACCTTGTATTTGACGCGTTCGATATCGCCCCGAAGCCTCAGGGCCGGCGGCTGCCCGGTCACCATGTGGAGATCCGAGGCGCCCTGATCGTTCATCAATTTAAAAAAGGCATCGATCTTTGCCATGAGAAGCTCCTACCGGGGCTGGGCGAGCAATTTGAGTTTCGCGTCCTCGGCATCCTTTTCCGCCATTTCCTCCTGCCCGGCATCCAGGAGTCTGGCGTGGCCGTCGAGAATGCTACGGATCTGGGCCTCCATCTGCAATCGCTGCCGTTTGAGCTGGGATATCTCTTCGTGCAGCCGGAGCAGGCGGTTATGTGCCCGCTGAAGGATCTTTTCGGCCTTGACCTCGGCTTCAGCGACCAGCAATTCGGCCGATTTACGGGCGTTTTCCTTCATCTGTTCCACAACCTTCTGGGAATGGATCATCGCCCGTTTGAGGATTTCTTCCCGTTCCCGGTGTGCCTGGATTTCCTGCCGGGCCCGCTGAAGTTCGTCCGACGTGCGCTGATGATC
>JBJKPT010000037.1:0-2819 GCA_046706045.1 Desulfobacterales bacterium | reverse complement strand
CGCGGTACCCCTCCACCAGGGCGACCAGCTCCGCGATCGCCGTCGACAGGTCGTCGTTCACCAGGACGTGGCGGTACCGGTGACGGGCGGCGATCTCGGCTTCGGCGTTTTTCAGCCGCTTTTCCATGGACGCCGCCGAATCGGTGCCGCGGGCAAGAAGCCGTCGGCGCAGGGCGTCCATCGACGGCGGCATGATGAACACGGTGACGCACTCGGCAAACCGGGCCGCGATCTGGGCCGCGCCCTGGACGTCGATGTCCAGGAGCACGTCCCGGCCCGCGTCGAGAAATTGCCGCAGGTCATCGGCCGAGGTGCCGTAGTAATGGCCGTGCACCCGCGCCCATTCGGCCCACCGGTTTTCCCGGATCCTGGCCTCGAAGGACTCGACGGAAATAAAATGGTAATCCACGCCGGACCGCTCCCCGGGCCGCGGGGTCCGGGTGGTGTAGGAGACCGAATAGGCCAGATCGGGCACCCGCTCCCGCAGGGCGTTGCACAGGGTGGTCTTCCCGGTTCCGGACGGCGCGGAAAGGATGAAGAGGTGCGGACCCGAGGCGGCCGGTTTCCGCCCGGCGGAAGAGACGGCCATCGGGTTCATCCGGCCTCCGAGAGTTGGGCATAGCGCTGGGCGATGGTTTCGGCGAGAATCGCCGACAGGACCACGTGGTCGCTGTCCAAAACGATGATCGAGCGGGTCCGGCGTCCGTGGGTGGCATCCACCAGCCGGTTGGCCTTCCGGGCCTCGTCCTTTAACCGCTTCATCGGCGAGGATTCCGGGGTGACGATCGCCACGACCCGTTCGGCGATGACCAGGTTGCCGAAGCCGACGTTCAAGATTCGGTGATCCATTCCACTTCCATTTCGCGAGCGGGTGGACACCCGCCCCGATGCTGATGGGTTTTGGGGGAAACGGGAAGATGCCGACAGGGAGTCGGCCCGGACCGAACCCCTTCATTCGATGTTTTGGACCTGTTCGCGGAGTTTTTCCAGTTCGCACTTGGCGTCCACGATCCGGTGGGCGAGCTCGGCACGGCCCACCTTGGCGCCCATGGTGTTGAATTCCCGGTTCATTTCCTGGAGCAGGAAATTGAGCTTGCGGCCGGCCGGCTCCCCGCTGTCCATCGACAGGAAAAACTGGTCGATGTGGCTGCGGGCCCTCAGGATCTCCTCGGAGATGTCGCTGCGGTCGGCGAGAAACGCCGCCTCCTGGGAGATCCGGGCCGGATCGATCTCGACCATGCCCTGGGTCAGGGCCCGGATGCGTTCCTCCAGCCGCGTCTTGTACTGGGCCGCCAGGTCCCGGGTGCCCGACTCGATGACATCCAGCGATTCCCGGAGTTGCGTGAGCCGGAGGCGGAAATCGTCCGCGATGTATCCGCCTTCGCGCCGCCGCATGTCCACCAGGTCGTCGATGGCCATGAGCAGGGCTTCGTGGACCACCGGCCAGAAAACGTCCTCGTTCACGGTGTTTTCGGCGGCCTTGATGACGCCGTTGGCCCCGGCCACAAGGCTTACGGGGATTTCGCCGTCAATGCCGAGGCCCGAGCGCAACCGTTCCAGGACATCCCGGTAGGCCGTGGCCCGGGCCATGTCGAGTTCGTAGGCCGCGGCCGCCTCGGAATCGTCCCGGACCGCGATGAAGACATCCACCCGGCCCCGGTCGAGGCGCTGGGCGATCGCGGATTTCACCTTTTCCTCCAGCATCGCGTAACGGCCGGGGATGCGGACGGAAACGTCCAGGTTGCGGCTGTTCACCGAACGGATCTCGACACCGGCGGTAATCGGCTCCCGCTGGCATTCCGAGCGGGCAAATCCGGTCATGCTCAAAATCATGTGGGTTTTCCTTGTCCGGCGGCGGCCGCGTCCGGGTCATCGGCCGCGGGTGCCGGCGGTTCGGGGTGGAGGTACCGGTGCCGGACCCGGGAAAGAAACGCCTGAATTTCGCTGCCGGCGTAATCGGGATAGGTCCAGGGCAGGCACACGAACCCTCCCTTCCGATAAAGCAGGGTCAGGTCGGCGTAGACCCCGGCCGCAAGATAGATCCGGTGGGCGTGGTCCTTTCCGGTGGCAAGAACGAACCGGCTGGGCGCCAGGTAGCCGGGGTCGATGTTGACGCCGCGCTTGCCGTCCCGGGCCCACCGGGATTCGAGATCATGGGTGGCATGCTTGACCTCGGCGAGGTCCGCCGGGTCGATGGTTTTCACGAAGCTTGCCATCCGCCGCGACAGGGGGTGCCCCATCTCGGCCGTGTAATAATCGGTGTAGTCAAAGGCAAACCAGGGGCTCACCAGATCCACGGGCCCGAACCGCTCCACCAGGGCCGCCATCACCTCGGGCAGCCGCCCGGTAGCGTTCATCAGCATCCCGATGACGAGCTTCACCGGGGACGGTTCATAAAATTCGCTAATAAACTCGTTCCGATCACTTCATGCCCATCCCGAGATAGGAAAATTTTGCGAAGGGTTAAGGCGGACGGACGATTTGAACCGGAGGAACAGCCCGGCTGCTTCAAGGATTCCAATCGATCGGCCAGCGCAGAAATCGCGGGAAAGGGCCATTTCCGGACGGGCGCTACGTGGGTTCGCCGATCGGCTTGGCCTCGTCGATGAGCATGATGGGGATGTCGTCCCGGATCTCGTAGAGGAGCTTGCAACGATCGCAGATGAGGCCGTCTTCCGCCTCGTTCAGGTATATGTCGCCCTTGCATTTCGGGCATGCCAGAATCTCGAGCAGATCCTTGCTGATGGCCACGGCGGTTCCTTTCCCAGTTGCGGATTTCACCCGGGGCACATATCACACGTCGCCGGCCGCAACGAACA
>JBJKPT010000036.1:0-2721 GCA_046706045.1 Desulfobacterales bacterium | reverse complement strand
GGTCATCCCGGGTACCCGCGATTGAAGGAATCATCACCGGTCTTGCCTTTTAAAAAATTCCAAATCGGCTCTTCCGCGAAAGGCGACCGTCTCGATTTAAGCGCTTCTTTCCATGTACAAGGGGCTATCTGCCGGAAGCAGTTCTGCTTACCGCAACCAATCAAGATCGGTTATGAAAATTCCGTTCAAATCGACATCCGGGGCAAAAAAAGCGATCCTGTCCGGTTATTTGTTTAGTTTGATGCTGGTGCTCATCGGGATTTTATGGAGGCGGGAACTGCTAAATCTCGGTTTTTTTAATGCGGCGGCATCCGGGCCTCCCGTCCATGCGATCGGAAGCGATGCCAAGATTGCCATCCTTGTATTTCTGGTCGGCGGGGTTGGATTATTTATTTACACGGTCTATATTACTTCTTGTTACCTCCTTTTAAAAATAGAAGAAAATATTCCCGATACCGTCCGCGACGACTCAATAGTACGGATCTGTCCGGAATGTTTAATCATGCGGCACGTTGATCCGTCGGAAAATTCAACGTGCCCTGGCTGTGGAATCGAACTGGAAAGATTGAACGGTTTCCTGGATAGGCATCCCGAACGGCTTAAAAAAACGCCGGAAAAAAGAAAAATGATAGATAGTGTCCATCCCAGGATAATTCAAATCGAGGCGCCCAACGCGGAAATCGCGGAAAAGGGCCAATTCGGGGTGGACACCGGACAGCCGGCGAAGGACCCTGAGGACTCATCGTAACCCGTTGTTTTCCACTCATTGACACGTCCCGGCGCCGGATTAATATTCCCGTATCGGCGCCATGGCACACCGGATCTCCGAATCCAAGCCCCATCCGGGTCTTTCCGTCTCTGATCGCGACGACGGCGCGGCCGATGCCAGGGGCAACGTCCGGACCGAAAGCGCAGTCGCATTTTCCATGTTGCGGCGGTTCGGATTTTTTCTCCGGGACATCATCGCCATCCACCCGACGGACGCCGACAAGGGGCGTATTCAGCCTTTCATATCATAAGGAGGTCTCAATGGAACAGACCGTTGCGCATCCGGCCATTGGCAAACGATTGATCGCCGGTTTTTTTGCCGGCATTTTCGCCACATTGATTTTTCACCAGCTGGTCCTGGCCTTTTTGTGGGGCGTGGGGCTATCGCCCATGGCCCCGTTTCCGATGGCGGCGACCCATCCCTTCGGCCTTCCGGCCATATTATCACTGGCATTCTGGGGAGGACTCTGGGGAATCGTGTTCGCCTTGATCCACACGCACTTTCCGCGCCGCATCGGTTATTGGGTAACGGCGTTTTTCTTCGGGGCCATCCTGCCTTCACTGGTCGCCCTGTTGATTGTGCTGCCGCTCAAGGGAAAACCGATGGGCGGCGGCTGGCATGCGCCCCTTCTGGTGACCGCGTTTCTCATCAACGGCGCCTGGGGTATCGGCACCGGATTTTTTCTGAAACTGCTGACCTTCGGATTCGGCACGACGACAGAACTCCCGCACGTGCCTCAAACCTGAGCGATCCCATTGGCCGGGGCAACGCTTCGATGGGCTTTCAAAATGCCTTGATCCAAAACGTGGCGTTGCTTTTGCCGGCTTTTCCAGGCACATTGCCGGTAAACGCATCCCCCCATCCGCGGATCGACACGCGTTCGCGTCAGGGGAAACGGTTGACAAACGCGGGCGCGAGGTCGAACATGGCCCTCCGGGGTGCGCATGCCCCTGCCGGCCGGCGCGTGAGAGAGCGGGGATGGAAGGATGTTTTTTTTCAATGGCCCGACGGATGCGCACCCGCCCATGGGCAGACCCTGATCAAGGAGGCGGAAAATGAAGGTAATCGGTCTGGTCGGAAGCCCCCACGGGGAAAAAGGGGCTACCGGGCGTTTGTTGCAAATCGTGTTGCAAGGAGCGGAAAAAGCCGGGGCACAAACCGAGCGGATTGCCCTGAAGGGAGACAGCGTGCTTCCCTGCAAAGGATGCGATGCCTGTCACAAGAAGGGAACCTGCGTGCAGGAGGATGACTTTGAGTCCATCAAACAGAAAATCCGCGACGCCGACGGCATCGTGCTCGCCAGCCCCAATTACATTTTCAACGTCAGCGCTCAACTCAAGGCCTTTTTGGACAGGTGCTGCGGGATCATCCACTGCCTCGGCTTCGAGGGAAAATACGGGGCTTGCGTGGTGACCTCCGGTGGCGGGGACGAGCCTCCCATCGCCGAGTACATGAAGCGTTTTCTGATCACCACGGGTGTTGTCCCGGTGGGCGCCGTCTGGGCCACCATGGGAACGATTTCCGGGAATGGATTTCCCGACGCCATTCAAAAATCCGCCAGCGAGCTGGGTGCGAAATTGGTGACGGCGGCGGGGAAAAAAGACATGCCCCCGGAGGTCGAAGCCGAAATGAAGGCCTTCTCCGAGCGCATGAAAAACCTGATGCAATGGCGGAAGACGGAATGGCCCTATGAATACGCCTACTGGCAGAAACATCGGGGTCTGAAATAGGGCGATGTCCTGTTCTCAGACGTTGATCACCTTATCGGCCAGTTGCATGGCGGTGACGATATCGAGCATGTTGGTGGTGATGCCCACCTTTTTTTTCTCCAACAGATCGAAGTGCGTCAGGCAGGTGCCGCAGACGAGGATCGTCACGCCCTGCGCTTCGAGGGCGGCGAGGGCATCGATGGCCGGGGATCCGTCCACGGCAAGCTTCACCCCGTTGTTGAC
>JBJKPT010000035.1:0-4778 GCA_046706045.1 Desulfobacterales bacterium | reverse complement strand
GCTACATCAATTCCCAGCTCAACGCCGCCACCCAGGACATGAGCCGATGGGAGACCCAGAACAACACCATGCAGGAAGTGCAAACGGTCTTTAACGACGCCAACGGGGCAGGGCTCAATCAGGCCATGAGCGACTTCTGGAACGCCTGGCAGGACCTTTCCAACAACCCTTCGGGAACCACCGAACGTTCCGTGCTGGTCGAAAAGGCCCAGGTGCTGGCCACCACGTTCCAGTCCATGAGTTCCCAGCTGACCTCGATTCAGAACGAAAACGACACGGCCCTGGAATCCTCGGTGAGCGAGGTCAATACCATCGCTTCCCAGCTCAACGCCCTGAACAAGCAGATCGCGGGGATTCAAGGCAGCGGGTACCCGGCCAACGACGAGCAGGATGAACAGGACCAACTGCTCAACAACCTCTCCCAGTACATCGATTTCACTTCCCAGGCGGGCTCCGACGGTCAGGTGACCGTCACCCTGGCCGACGGAAACCAGCTCGTCGGCAACAATCCGTACGGGACCCTGACCACGGTGACCGATGCCACCACGGGCCACCAGGATCTGGTTTGGAGCACGGCTCCGGGAACGAGCCTCGACGACACCATCCAGGGCGGCAGCATCAAGGCCCTGATCGATACCCGCGACAACACCATCGCCGGCACCATTTCCAGCCTCGATTCCGTGGCCGGGAACGTCATTTCCCAGGTCAATTCCCTGCAGGAGAGCGGATACGACCTGACCGGGACCCAGGGCGCGGCTTTTTTTACCGGTACGGACGCCTCCGACATCGCCGTGAATCCGGCGATTTCCGCGAACCCCAACGGGATCGCGGCCTCCTCGAGCGCCGCCGGCGTTCCCGGCGGCGCGGACAACGCCCGGGCCATCGCCGCATTGCAGACGACCAACACCATGAACGGCGGTACGGCCACCTTTGACGATGCCTACAACGCCATTGTGGGCGACGTGGGCGTGGACACCCAGGAGGCCGCCAGCTACTACAACGCCGGGCAGGACGCGGTGAACCAGCTGCAAACGGCTCAGGAGTCGGTCTCGGGGGTGTCCATCGACGAAGAGATGGTCAACATGCTTCAATTTCAAAAGTCGTATCAGGCGTCCGCCAAGCTGATCACCACCGTCAACGATATGATGACCACGCTTTTGTCCATGTGACCGGCCGTGCCGGGCCGCCGGATGCCATCGAAGGAGCCATCATGCGAATCACCGAACTGATGTTGAGCCAGAGCACCATGACCGACCTGTTTCGCCGCGCCGAGCAACTGAACGATGCCCAGACCGTGGCCTCGACGGGGCAAAAAATCAACAAACCCTCCGATGACCCGGCCGGCATGGAACGGATTCTCGGTTACCGCACCACCCTGAGTTCCCTGGATCAGTACAACACCAACATCAACGCGGCCGAATCCCAAATCCAATTGTCGGAAACGACCCTGAGCAGCATATCCCAGTTCGTGACCGAGGCCGAATCCATCGCCGCGGACAACGAAAGCGGCGCCGGGGATGCCACCAGCGATCAGACCGCCGCCGACCAGGTGGCCCAGATCAAGAGCCAGTTGCTGCAACTGGTGAACACCAAGGGCGATGCCGGCTACCTCTTCAGCGGAGAAAAAACCGATACGCCGCCGTTTGTGGAGGATCCGGCGACCGGCACGGTCACCTATCAGGGCGACAACTCCGCCAACGCCGATACGGTGTACACGATCAACGAAAACCTGACGGTGTCGGTGCACGCCAACGGCCAGGACATATTCAACGGCGCCGCGGACCTGTTCGGCACCCTCGACAACCTCGAGGGCCAGCTCCAGAGCGGCGCCCCGGACCCGACCACCGTCGCGGACCTTCAAGACAGCCTCCAGTCGGTCCTCGACCACCTTCAGCTGATCCGTTCCGACAACGCCTCGGTGGATGACCAGCTCACCATCGGGCAGCAGCAGGTGGCCGCCTTCCAGCAAAACTTCGAAGACCTTCTCGGCAACACGGAAAACGCCGACATGGCCGACGCCGCCGTAACCCTCCAGCAACAGCAAACCGCCTATGAAGCGGCGGTCGAGGTGGCATCCAAAACGGTTCCGCCGAGTCTGCTGGATTTTCTCAGTTGATAATAGGTCTCCATGGGCCGGATGCGCGGGGCGCCCTGGCGTCGGGCCGAGATGCCGCGGGCCGCGGCGATGGCGGCCGCCGTGGTGGTGATGTAGGGGACCTTGTAGCGGATGGCGGCCTGGTAGATCACGGCGTTGTCGTCGCTGCTCCGGCGGCTGCTCGGGGTGTTGACCATCAGGGAGACTTCCTGGTTTTTAATGGCGTCCACGATGGTGGGCGGCCGTAGCCCACTTTTTTCACCGCCTTTGCGGAAATCCCGTTCTTCTCCAGAAACTCATGGGTGCCCCGGGTGGCGAGGATTTCGAACCCGAGTTCCCGGAAGAGCCGGGCCGGCTCCAGGGCCGCGGACTTGTCCCGGTCGGCGATGGTGAACAAGACCGTGCCTTCCATGGGCAAGGGGCTGCCGGCGGCTTCCTGGGCCTTGAAAAGGGCCCGGCCGCAGGCATTGGAAAGCCCCAGCACTTCTCCGGTGGAGCGCATCTCCGGGCCGAGGACCGGATCGATTTCCGGCAGCATCCGGAACGGAAAGACCGCCTCCCGGACCCCGTAGTGGGAAAGGATCACCGGTTCCAGGCCGATGGCCGAAAGGGATTCGCCGAGCATGATCCGGGTGGCGAGCCGGGCCATGGGCATGCCGGAGACCGCGGCGGCCAGCGGCACGGTGCGCGGGGCCGCGGGCAGGGCGTCGATCACGTAGACGGTGTTGTTGTAAATCGCGTAGCGCACGTTGATCAGGCCGTTGGCCCGAACGGCGGAAGCGATGTTCCGGGTATAGGCATCGATGATGTCCAGGTGTTTCGGAGCGAGGCTCACCGCCGGCAGCACGCTGGCGGAATCCCCGGAATGAACACCGGCCAGTTCGATGTGCTCGATCACCAGGGGCGGGAGGGTGTCGATGCCGTCGGTGAGGGAGATGGCCTCGGCCTCGATCGCATTGTCGAGAAACCGCTCCACCCGCCCGGCACCGGAGTCGAGAAACCGCTGGGCCGCTTGGCAGACCTTGAGCTCATCGGCATCGCGGACCACGTCGACCGGGGCGTCCGTGGTGAGCCCGTGCCGGATGATCAGGGGGTATCCGGTTGCCTCGGCAAGGCGGCACAGGTCGTCGGGGCCATGGGCCACGGCCGAATCCGGAAGCGGCATGCCGAGCCGCCGGATGGTATCGATGAACACGGACCGGTCCCGGGCCATGCGGCAGGCTTCGGCCGGCGCCCCGAAAATGCGGGTGCCGATGGCGGATAAGTCCTCGGTGAGGCGCAGGGCGGAAGGACCGGCAAAAGCCAGCAGGATCCCCTCGGGGTGCTCGGCACGGCAAATCGCCCCAAGGTGTTCGGCGTCCGGCAGGCTGAAATAAACACGATCGGCCAGACCCTCGGCCAGGAGCACGGTGCCCGGCGTTTCGTTGACGATCACCGGGGCGTACCCGGCTTCCCGCACCACCAGCGCTGCCTGGGCGCAGGCCCAGTCGAATTCCATGCCGTCGCCGATATCGATGGGGCCGGGGCCCACGATGAGAATCGGCCTGGGATCGGGGAGTGAGGCCGGCGGGGTGGCCTTGCCGTCGAAATGAAAATACCGGTGATCCGGCGATGTGCCGGCGCTTTCCGGAAGCGATCGCACGCCGAGGCCCTCTGCGCCGGGTTCCGGTTTCCTTCCGCAGATCCGTTCAATCCAGGTATCGTGGAACCCGTTTTCCTTTGCCCGGCGGTACAGGTTTCCGGCCAGCGGCTTTCCCCGACTCTCGGCCAACTCGGTTTCCAGGGCGGCGATGGCGGCAAAGGCGTCGAGAAACGGACGGGGGAATCCGCTCCGTTCGGCCACGGTGGCGGCATCGGCGCCTTTTTTCAGGCATTCGAAGATCAGGGCATGGCGCGCCTGGGTCGGCGTGCCGATCCGGTTGATGAGATCCTCCAGGGAAACGTCGTCTTTCGGGCGGGCCGCGCCCATCCACGCAGTGCCCGGCAGGGCACCGGCAAAGGCCCGCACCATGGCTTCGGCAAGGGAGCTTCCGATGCCGACGGCCTCTCCGATGGACCGCATCTGTGGGCCGACGGTCGCCGTCGTGTCCAGGCGGCGGCCAAAGGCCCATCGCGGCGCCCGCGCCACCACGGGTCCCGGTTCCGGGGAAGCCCCAAGAGATCGGCCCAGGGCCTCGGCGGCCTCGGAAAGACGCATGCCGACGGCAACGAGGGCCGCCATGGGCACGACCGGGATTCCGGCGGCAAGGGCGGTCAACGCCGTGCTCCGGGATGCCCGCGCATTGATCTCGATGGCGATGATCCGGTCGCCCCGGTCGCCGACGGCCAGCCGTATGCTGGCGCAACCCGTGGCGCCGATGGCGGCGGCCAGGGTTTTCGCGGTCTCTTCCAGCCTCGCGGTGAGGGCTGCCTCGGGGGTTGCCGGAGGGGTGACGCAGAGGCTGTCTCCGGAATGGACCCCCACCGGGTCCGCGCATTCGATGATCCCGGCCACGGCCGCGGCCCCCCCGGCATCCCGCAGCACGTCGACGATGAACTCCCGCCAGCCGATCAACGGCCGCTCCACCATGATCCGATGATTGATTCCTGCCGCAAAGGCCCGGACCACGCGGTTCCGGAGCTCCTCCACGTTGTAGGCGATGCCGCTGCCGTCGCCGCCCGCGGTATAAGAGGCCCGCACAAA
>JBJKPT010000034.1:0-2403 GCA_046706045.1 Desulfobacterales bacterium | reverse complement strand
TACTCGAGCTCACCGCGGCCTACGAAGGGGCGGAACGGTTTGTCCGGGAAAGGCGCCGGAGACTTGTCGAAGCCGGGACCCAGCACATCGCCCACCGGCCGGAAGAGATCCGCGTGGTATTCCTCGGCCGGCCGTACACGATTTTTTCACCGACCCTAAACGCCCGGATCCCCGAGCTTTTTTGCCGCATGGGAATCGACTGCTGCACCCAGGACATGCTTCCCGAGGACCCGGCGTCCGTGGAACCGATCCGGCCCCTGCTCAAACAAATTCATTGGCGCCATGCCGCGGCGGTGATCGCCGCGGCCCAGACGGCAACCCGAATGCCGGGGGTCTACCCGGTGCTCATCACCTCGTTCAAATGCACCCCCGATGCCTTTGCCCGGGACTACGTGAAACGGATCATGACCGCCGCGGGGAAGCCCTTTCCGGTGCTGGAACTCGACGAGCACGGTTCCCGCGTGGGCTACGAAACCCGCATCGAGGCTGCGGTTCGCGCCTTCCGTAACCATTTCCGCAATACCGGCGATATCCCGGCACCGGCCTTGACCGGCCTCAAGCCGGTGTTTCACCGGGGAAAAATCAGGCGGACCATCGTTTTGCCCAACTGGGACCGATTAAGCTGCCGTCTCCTGGAAGGGGTGTTGCGAAGGGAAGGATTCGATGCCGTCCTCATGACGGAGACGGAGTCCACGATCAAAAAGAGCCTAGGGGAAAATACGGGCCAATGCACCCCGCTGAACGCCATCGTGGAGGGTTTTGCCGAATGCCTGGCCCAAAACCGACTGGCCCCGGAAAAGGCGGTCCTGTGGGTGGGGGAGGCCTCCATTGCCTGCAACGTCGCCCTTTATCCCCTTCACATGAAAACACTGTTGAACGACCGGGGGGGAGGACTCGAAAACGCGGGGGTCTACGTGGGCGAATCCTTTTTTTGGACATCGGCCTGGGGGCGGCGATTCAGGCGGCATTTACCTACATGTTCGGGGGGCTTCTGCGGCGGGTGGCCTGCAAGCTCCGGCCCTACGAGGCGGTCCCCGGCACCGTGGACCGGGAACTGGACGGGGCCATTGCCGATCTCTACGAGGCGTTCCTGGGTCGAACGGGCATCCGCAAGGCGTTGAAGCGCGTGACCGAACGGCTCGCCGCCATCGCCGTTCGTCCCGAACCGCGGCCCAAGGTGGCGATCTTCGGCGACCTCTACTGCCGGGACAACCGGATCATGAACCAGGACCTGATCCGCTTCATCGAGGCCCACGGCGGCGAGGTGGTGACCACCCCTTACTCCGACTACGCCCGGATGATCGCCAACCCCTATTTCCGAAAATGGTTCAACGAGCGCCGATTTCTCACCCTGCTCTCCAGCCGGGCCTTGATGACGAGCATCGCCTGCATGGAACGCCGGTATTACCAGTTCTTCGAGCCCCTCTTGAACGAACCGATGGCCGCCTTCGACGATCCGCCCGAAGCGATCCTCTCCCCGTACGGGGTGCGCATCGAGCACACCGGCGAGTCGCTGGATAACCTGCTCAAGGTGCACTACATCAAAAAGCACCACCCGGACGTGGCCCTCTTCGTCCAGGCGAGCCCCGCGTTTTGCTGCCCGGCCCTGGTCACCGAGGCCATGAGCCGGCGGATCGAATCGGTCACCGGCGTGCCGGTGGTCTCCCTCACCTACGACGGCACCGGCGGGGGCAAAAACGAGGCCATCGTCCCCTACCTCAAATACCCCCGAAAAATCCCAACCGTGGAACCGCGGCGCACGCCGGCAGGATTAAGGATTAGGTAAGGGGTAAGAATTACGGATTCGACGCGGATGGGGATTGTTGCTCCATCCTTGCCCCTCCTGGCGGTTCACCAGATTTTTTCCTGGAATTCGTCTCGAATCTTGATTCGCTTTTAAAGGCACCTTACAAAAGAGGCGCAAACAACCGCCCCACACCGGCAAACACCCTCATGGCCGGGTTTTTTCGGGGATACCGCAGGGTGCATTCCATCATCAGACCACGCATCCAGGCATCCAGGGCCGCGGTGATTTCCTGAGAATAGACACACACGCCCACCTCGTAATTCAGAAGAAGGCTTCGCATGTCCATGTTGGCCGAGCCGGTCACGGTGATGTCATCGTCGATCAGCAGGGCCTTGGCGTGGAGCATTCGGGATTGGTAGAAATAGATTCCGGCCCCGGCTTCCTGAAGCTGCGTGAGGTAGCCTTCGCGGGCAAAATCCGCCAGGCGGTGGTTCGATTTTTTCGGCACGACCAGACGCAGGTCGATCCCCCGGCGCGCCGTCATGCAGAGCGCTTCCAGAAACAAATCGTCCGGCACGAAATAAGGTGTCGCGATCCAGACCCGGTGGTTGGCCCGAAAGAGGCTCGTGATCAGGGCCTCCCGCAGGGCGTCGTTT
>JBJKPT010000033.1:0-2846 GCA_046706045.1 Desulfobacterales bacterium | reverse complement strand
GGGTTGTCCTGCCTGCCGCGGGAGGCTCTGCGGCCTTCACCGGAACCGCGATCTCCCGATTACAGATGGATGTTCGGGTATTTTCCAGGGCACGGATGCACCTGCCCGGGATGCTGGCACAACCCTTGCGATATCTTTGATCGGCTCCTTCGCCGGAAACCAAACCCAAGGACTGGGTCGCGATGCAGGCACCATTCGCACACCCGGAAAACCAGGACACCCTCCTCCCCCGACGGAGCATTTTTTTTGAGTAAAATCCAGCATCACCGGCAGGTAAAGGCGATATGGCCGTGGATCGGGGCCTTGCCGGAAATTCTCCCATCCGCACGAATGCGAAAGCCCGTTTTCCGGCGGGCTTTCGCGTTTCAATTCGGGACTTTCGAAGGTTCACCCATTGTTGGTCTTTCAGCGGGCGGCTTTCTCCGCCTTTGAAATGATCCGGAATGCCTCCATGCCCGAAACCGATCCATCGGGCCGGAAAAGTCCGTCCGGCGTGAGATCCATCAACCCGAGTCCGACGGCGGTGCGTACCTGCTCGAAAAAAGGATAGGAATTTTCCACATCTCTCATCGAAACGTCTCTTTTTACCTCGGGAAAATCGAAATAAACAAAGAGCGCGTAGGCGACGGTGCTTCTCTTGATGGGTTTGTCGGGATAGAAGTCGTATTTTTCGATGTCGGGGAAAAGCCCCCGATAAACGGCGGTTTCAATAAATTTATAGGCATTGCCCGTATAGTCTACGTCCTTGAAATCCCCGTACCGATGCCTTGAGATTTCCCGGCTCTGGATATCCATCCGGTAATCCGGGGTTTTCAGGGGCATGTTCGTCATCTTGAAAAACATTCCGGCAAACTGCGCCCTGGAAAGAACCGGAATTTTTTTGAGGGCCGTTACGTCATTAAATCTCTCTGGATAAAGAATTCGTCCGATCTCGTAGATCCCGTCGATGAGCCGCATGGTGGGCCTTGAAACGATCTTTTCGTCGACGATATCGATATGGCCCTCTCGCACGGCCTTTATGAGTTCGAACCCCGCCTCTTCCTTGATTTCCTGGATGCTGACATGGTTCATGGCACCTTTTTGCGCAAGGTAGACATCGATCTCGTTTGCATGGGAAAGGATATGTTCCTTCCCGTAGTCGGCGATGTTGCAGTCGCGCACCGCGCGGGCGTCCTCCGCCACATTGATGCCGCCGGCGGTCTTCAACGCGAACATGTCGATGGAGGAAGGTGAAAAGGTCATCATTCTGCTGTGAATCGCCTCAAAGTAGACCTTTTTTCTTTTTGCGGCGGGAATGTCTTTTACAAGGGAGCGGATGTGCCGCAATTTTGTCTCAAATTCCTGGATCATCTTCTCCGCCTGCCGTTCTCGCCCCGTGAGCAAGCCGAGATCCCGCCAGTAGGCATAGATGTCCGCCACGGTTCTCGGCTGCAAGGATACGACCGTGATGCCGGCCCCCCGGAGCTTCTCCACCAAATTTGGATATCCCTGGGCGATCATGGGACGGATCAGCACCAGGTCCGGATGAAAGGCAATAAACTTTTCCGGATCATCGTGATAGCTGAAAACCGGTTTTGTCAGGGCTTTCGGAGGAAACGCCTCATCCGCGGAAACCCCGATGATTTCCTTGTCAAGGCCGAGTGAAAAAAGGTTTTCCGTGTGCGCCGGATAAAGGGATATGATTCTTTTAAACGGCGCTTTGACGACGATCTTGTTGCCCGATTGATCGACAAAAACATTCGTCTCGGCCCGTGCCGGCGGGCTGAAGGCCACGATCCCCGTTAAAATCAACGCCAGCGCGAAAGGCGGCGTTTGCAGCATTTTTTTCTTCATATTCGTATCCTTGTTTAAAAATGCAGCGAGTCGGCAGGCCGTGGTCTCTGCGGCGCCCGGCGAACCCCGGGCCGGAGTCCGGGACCCGCCTGACGCCGGGACGTTGGGGTGCCGGGATCGCTAACGAGAGTTCATTCCAGAATCGCCCTTTTCCGCGATTTCCGCGTTGGCCGTTCGATTGGCATCCTCAAAATAGCCAAAGCTATTCCTCCGGTTCCAATCATCCGGCCGCCTTGACCTCATGCAAAATGGCCGATCCCGGGATGAACACTAACGCGTCGACAAGTTTATATCATTGTCCCGTGCCGCGTCTTTGATGTGATCGACATAGATCTCATCCCATCCCCTGTTTTCACCCAACCCATGCATGACGCATTCGACGCGAACGCCGGCCCGCTTGAAGGTATTTTTCCATGAGTCTTCGTCATTGCCCGCCATGTCGTTATGGGCGTGATCGCCTGCGACGACCATCAGGGGTTTGAGGACAATTTTTTTGACGCCGCTATGTGTCACGGCGTTGACCGTATCGGCAAGCGATGGGTACCCCTCCACCGTGCCGATGAAAATCTTTGCCTTTGGATAGGTTCTGCGCATGACCTGCTGGAATTCCGCATAAACCCCCGTGCTGTAATATTCATTGCCGTGGCCCATGTAGACAAGCGCCGATCCATCCTTCACGGCAAGCGCCACATCCGGGGCAAGGGTCTTGGCAGCCGCATCCATATCCTCATGATAATTATGAACAATTCCGTTTTTTCCCAAAACCGGCCGGCCGATGACGAGTTTTACGAACGGCATGTATTTTTTCTTGATGGTCGTTATGGTGTTCAGCCCGCGGACATATGAACAAAGATCGGTGTACTCTTCACCGTCGTAGACATGCATCGGCTGCACGATGATGGTCCGGTAGCCGGCATCCTGGAGGTCCGCAATCGTTGCAAGCGGCCCCTTGACATAGAGCATCTCTTTGGGAATCTCTTTGTGCTCGGCAAGAAACCGGGGGTCTGCCTGAC
>JBJKPT010000032.1:0-6021 GCA_046706045.1 Desulfobacterales bacterium | reverse complement strand
CGTTTTCTCGATGCCATTGTTTCGGTCAATCGTTATCCGATTTCCGAAATCGAAGAAATGAGCCGGGCCACCCGCCAGATCGGTCTCGGCGTCATGGGTTTTGCCGATCTTTGCATTAAATGCCATCTGCGTTACGGAGACGGCGCCTCCGTCAAGCTGGCCGCCCAATTGATGCGTTTTGTTTACGATCGGGCCAACATGGCCAGTATTGGCCTCGGAAAAGAAAAAGGTGTCGCGGCGGTTTATGAAAAAAACAAGGCCGCCGGTCCTGCACGTCGAAACAGCCTGTTGACATCCATTGCGCCCACGGGCACCCTTTCGGTCATTGCCGATTGTTCTTCCGGATGCGAGCCCCATTTCGCCCTGAATTACGTCAAGTCCTGTCTTGATGGAGAACGGTTGGCCATGATGCCTGCGGTTGTTCGGGAATGGGTCCGGCGTCGACCCGACGACCCCCTGCCCCCATTCGTCGTTACCAGCGGCCACGTGACGCCGTCCCAACACCTTGCCATCCAGTCCACCTTTCAAAACAATGGCGTGGATGCCGGGGTCTCCAAAACCGTCAACGCGCCCTACGCCACCACCCGTGAAGAGGTCGCCGAGCTTTTTTTTGCCGCGTGGGAACAGCGATGCAAGGGAATCACATTTTATCGCGATGGCTCTCGCTCGAAACAGGCCTTGGAGATCAAACACCGGCCCCAACCATCCGGTGGGCTCGCGCGCGGGCGGTTAAAACCACGGCCCCGTGCCACGCAGGGTCCAAGCTTAAAAATGCGGACCGCCTGCGGCAAACTTTATGTAGATCCGCATTTTGATGTGGACGGCCCCCTGGAAGTGTTCATTCGTACCGAAGGCGGCGGATGTGAAGCCAATACCCGGGCCCTCGGCGTGCTGATGAGCTACTGCTTGCGTGCCGGCGTTCATCCGGATACCATCATTCAGGCTTTGTCCGCCATTCAATGCCCGGCCTGTACCAAAGCCATTTCCGCCAAAAAAAACGTTGACGTCCAAAGCTGTGCTGCCGGCATGGGGAAAGGACTTGAAATCGCTCTTCAAAACGAAAGCATCTACCGGCAGTTGGCCGCCAGCATCGGCGATTCGGATAAATTTTTCAGTGGCACCTCATCGGCGGAACCCGTCCCAAGACCCCGATGCCCGGATTGCGGGACGCCCCTGAACCACGCCAGTGGCTGCCTTCTTTGCGCAAACCCCGGATGTGGCTGGTCCAAATGTTAATTTCAGGAGACGCGATGAACATTCATTTTATCGAAGCGAGGGATCTTCCCGACCTGTGGTTTCAGGCCGTTCACGACATCCTTGACAAAGGCCGTCGATTTACCATCGACCGCGGATCCTATGCCGGCCAAACCCGGCTCGAATACGATTATTTCATCGCCTCGGTAAGGCATCCGGGCACCCGGCCGCTGCTTCCGGACATCCCCCCCTCCTGCGGCATCCCCAACCCCGTCGAAGAAGGCTATATCTACGGCGGCGAGGGGTTCAGCCGCTCCTACATCGAATATCTGATGACCGGGCAAAAGGAAGAGGGGGAATCCTATACCTATGGCGAGAGACTCACCAAAGCCCCCCTGGACGGGATCAAACGCGCCTGGTGGGAAAACGGGCGGAGCGAAATCATCGACAAGCGGCCGGTCGATGGAAAAATCGTTTTCCAAGAAGACGGCGTCCTTTATATCAATCAAATCGAATGGGTGATCGATACCTACCGTCGTTTCGGCCACCGTAACAATCAAATGGTGCTCCAGGTCGCGCACCCGACCGACATCAGTCTTTTGGATCCGCCCTGTTTGCGTTCCATCGATACCCGGATACAGGATAACCGCCTACATTTCGTCGTTTATTTTCGTTCCTGGGACCTCTGGGGAGGACTGCCCGCCAATCTGGCCGGCATACAGAACCTGAAAGAATACATGGCCGCCGAAATCGATGTCGCGGATGGGCGGCTTATTGTTGAAAGCAAGGGCCTTCACCTATACGGGTATGCGGAGGATCTCGCGAAATTGCGCTGCCTAAAAACATAAAATGCCGCACCCCGGCGCGATTCAAGATGAAGGAAACGGAGAAATCGGAGGCTGCCCGTCAGGCCCCTGTTTCCTTTCCGCCTCGGGCTTCATGTGGTCCAGACGACCCTAAAACTCGATGGAATTGGGTGTGCGGGGAAAGGCGATCACGTCCCGGATATTGATGATGCCGGTCAAGAGCATGAGCATCCGTTCAAAACCGAGTCCAAAACCACTGTGTTCCACACTTCCGAATTGGCGGGACTCCAGATACCACCAATAGTGAGTCTGGTTCATTCCGGCTGCGGCCATCCGCGATTGAAGAACCGCCAAACGTTCCTCCCGCTGGCTGCCACCGATGATTTCACCAATTCCAGGTACCAGAACGTCCATGGCCGCCACCGTCTTTTCGTCATCGTTTAGCCGCATGTAAAACGGCTTGATGGCCTTCGGGTAGTCGTAAAGAATCACGGGTGCCTTAAAATGAATTTCGGTGAGAAACCGTTCGTGCTCGGATTGCAGGTCATTTCCATAGGCCGCGGGATATTCGAAGGGGAGACCGGAAGCCGTTAGAATTTCAACCGCCTCGGCATAAGGGAGCCGGATAAATTTCGACGTCGCGATGGCGGAGAGGGTTCTCATCAAGGTTTTGTCAACAAACCGGGCGAAAAGTTCGATATCCTCGGCACAGGTCGAAAGGATGTCCTTTACGAGGGTCTGGATGAGTTCCTCGGCCAGGTCCATGTTTCCGATAAGATTACAAAACGCCATTTCCGGTTCCACCATCCAAAACTCGGCCACGTGACGTCGGGTATTGGAGTTTTCCGCTCTGAACGTAGGTCCGAAGGTATACACATCTCCCAGGGCCAGAGCGAACATCTCGGCGGAAAGCTGGCCCGAGACCGTGAGGTTGGCCTCGGTACCGAAGAAATCCGATGAGTAATCGGGTCTTCCATCCAAAACGTGCGCCTTGTCCGCGGGCAGGGTGGTGATGCGAAACAGTTCGCCGGCGCCCTCGCAGTCCGACCCGGTGATGATGGGGGTGTGAATGTAGAAAAAATCCCGTTCCTGGAAAAACCGGTGAATGGCCAGGGCCAGGGCCGAGCGGATCCGGAACGCGGCGCCGTATTTGTTGGTCCTGGGGCGCAGATGCGCGATGGTCCTCAAGTACTCGTCGGTATGGCGTTTTTTTTGCAGGGGATAGGTATCCGGAGCCAATTGAATGCATTCGATTCGATGGGCTTGAATCTCCCAAGCTTGGCCCTTGCCCTTGCTTTTTACCAGCGCTCCCTCGACGGAAACGGCCGAGCCCGTCGATAGTTTACGAACCACCTCGAAATCGGCAAGGCCATCTTCGGCGATCACCTGCATGTTTTTCAGACAGGATCCATCGTTTATCTCGATAAAGGAAAACCCCTTGGCATCGCGCCGGGTGCGAACCCATCCATTGATGAGCACCGGATCCGCTGGGGCTTCGGCATTGAGCAACGCCTTGATTTTCGTCCGTTTCATTTTTCGCTCCTTGGAAATCGTCCTCCGGGCGGGTCGATTGCGACTCATAGCATTCGAACGCCTTGGGTTCAAGAAGGGGACGCTTGCCCGGGACCGCTCACCGATGCGCATTGAACCTTATCACGTCCCGTCCTTATCCACGGGTGCTATCCTGCACCCCCTTTACCTCGAGGGAGACGACGAATTCAAGATCCACCGTTTTTGTTCGGCCAATCCTTGAACCCTTGGTCAAATTCTGGCATGGGTGCCTTTTACACCGCGATGATGTATTTTATCGAGCCGTTCGGCCGCATCATCAATACCGCCATGCGGCCCGATGATGACCTGACCCATGTCTTCATCCGTTGAATAACCCCAACCGATTTGGCTTTTGATATGATTATGGACCCCCGCGACCATGAGCAAATTCTTCCTTTTGTCGAGCTTCCAAGTCAGTACCTTGGCAACGAGGTCAATACCATCATTAAAGACCATCGTGGTGTGCGGCTCACCGTCGCCCTCGTATTCCCCGATCTATACGAAATCGGAACCTCCTATTTCGGAATGCAGATTCTTTATCACGCGCTCAACCGGCGCCCGGACGTCCTGGCGGAGCGGGTTTTTTCGCCGGACCTTGATTTCGAAGCCCGACTCCGGAAAAATCATTTACCGCTGTGCAGCCTCGAAACCGGGACGCCTCTTTACCGGTTCGACCTGATCGGGGTGAGCCTTCTTTATGAGTTGAATTTTACCAATGTGCTCACGATCCTCGATCTTTCCAAAATTCCTCTTTTGGCCGATGAGCGGAATGAAAACCATCCCCTTGTCATTGCCGGCGGTCCATGCGCCTGCAATCCCGAGCCGATGGCCGCCTTTTTTGATGCCCTCGTGATCGGTGATGGCGAAGTCGTGCTACCCCAGTTGACCGATGCGCTCAAGGACTGCAAAACCTCTAACGGCGTCGATCGCAAGAAACTGTTTGATCGTTGGGACACCATCGAAGGGGTTTATTTGCCATCTCGCGGTGTTGGCTCGAGCGATTCAGGAAAGCGGGTGCGACGTGCCATCGTTCCCGATTTGGACCGGGCCGGTTTTCCCGATCGGCCCATCGTCCCTTTCGGTAGGCCGGTGCATGATCGGCTCCGGCTCGAATTGGCCCGGGGTTGTACCCGCGGGTGCCGATTTTGTCAGGCTGGGATGATTTATCGGCCGGTTCGTGAACGATCCGTTGACACACTGCTATCCCTGGTCGATAAAAGTCTTGACGCCACGGGTTACGATGACATTTCCCTTCTGTCCCTCAGCACGGGCGATTTCGGTGCGCTGGATCGGCTCATGTCACGGCTCATGGTTCGCTGTGAATCCGAGCACATCGCCGTATCCCTTCCCTCTCTTCGGGCCGGCACCTTGAGCCCCGCCATGATGCGGCTGATCCGCCGGGTCCGAAAGACCGGATTCACCCTTGCTCCCGAAGCCGGAAGCCAACGGCTACGGAATGTCATCAACAAAAACATTTCCGAGTCCGACATTGTCCAGACGGTTCAAGATGCATTTCGTCTGGGCTGGAAACTCATCAAACTCTATTTCATGATCGGACTTCCCACCGAGACCGAGGCGGATCTGAACGCCATCGTCGATCTTGTCAAAACCCTTCGCCACCTGCCCGGACAGGGCAAAAGACGGCCGACCATCCACGTCAGCATCGGCGTTTTCATCCCCAAGGCCCACACCCCCTTCCAGTGGCGCGCGCAATTGCGGGTCGCCGAAGCCCGCAGGCGGATTGAGTTGCTTAAACGGCAACTTCGGCTTCCCGGGGTTCTGGTAAAATGGCAGAATCCGGAGATGAGCCTGATCGAAGGGCTGCTCGCCAGAGGGGATCGCGCCATGGGTGAGGTCATCCGGGTTGCTTATGAATCCGGGGCCCGTTTTGATGGCTGGAACGACCGGTTTTGTTTTGATCACTGGCAAAAGGCCATATCCCTTTGCAATGTCGATTTGGAAGCGGTTCTTCACCGCAACCGAGATCTCGCGGAACCCTTGCCCTGGGATGGCATCGATATGGGGATCCGGCACCAGTACCTTGCCGATGAATGGCACCGCGCCGCGCAAGGGGTTTTGACCGCCGATTGCCGAGCCGGCCAATGCTCGGGATGCGGCGTTTGTGATTTTAAAGCGATCAAGCCCGTGGTCCATTTTTCGGAAAACAACACGCCGTCTTTTTCAGAAAAGTCCGCCGCCACAGTTTTGATAGGGCCGGCCGAAAGAACCTATCAAAAGAAGGCGCTTCATTACCGGAAATTGGGGAGTGCGCGGTTTTTCGGCCATCTTGAACTCGTCAACATCTTTATCCGTGCCCTCCGGCGGAGCCGGGTCGAGCTTCGTTATACCGGTGGATTTCACCCCAAACCCAAAATGTCTTTTGGCAACCCTCTTCCCATCGGTATCGAGAGCGAAGACGAAACCCTTATTATCTGGTGCTGTGATGACCTTGACGATCATGCCTTCATTG